>JALVOR010000271.1 GCA_027026295.1 Anaerolineales bacterium
GTGGCTAACGGTTCGGAACGGGCGGCAGTGTTCAGCGTGAGGGTCAGCGTGAGGGGCATTACCGTGTCGGGGCTGAGGGCGGCGAGGCGGTAAAAGCGGATTTCGGGCAAAGTGCCGCTGGCGCGGGCGCGAAAGGTCAGCGTAAAAGGCTGCCCGGCGATGAGGTCAGGCAGGGGAGGCTGCTGGGGGTCGCCGCGATGGGGTACGGGCAGCAGTTGGGGCATGACGCTGCCATCGGCGGTGTGGATGGGCAGCGTGACCGGCGCGGGGAGATGTTCGAGGATCCAGTCGGTAGCGGCAATGCGGGTGTGAGGGCGGTGGTAGATGTTCACGAAGGCGAATGCCCACGCGGCGGTGAGGGCTAACGCAGCAGCAACCCCTGCAGCGGGAAGCCAGCGGCGGCGGGGCAGGCGGTCGCAGAGTTCCACCCACAGCCACGCGGCCATGATTGCCAGCCCCGGGTACACCGGCAGCAGGTAGCGCATGGTGGGGTTCCAGAGGGAAGACTGCCACGCGAAATAAAGCGCCGTCCAGCCCCACAGCAGCGCCACGGCAGCGTCGGCGTGCTTGCGCGCCAGCCGCCAGCCCAGCCAGAGGAAACCGGCCCACGCGCTCAACCCCAAAGGCAGTCCCATGCCCCAGAGGGTGAGGTTTTGCCCGGCAAACCACAGGGGGCGGCGCGCCCACTGCATCGCGGGCGGGAAATCGGCGCTGCCGCTGGCCTGGGCTTTGAGAGAGCGCAGGTTGTCGAGCCATTGGGGGTTGATGCCGCTGATGAAGCCTGGCCCGCTGAAGGCATAGGGCTGGAAAATGCGGAAGGTGAGCAGGGCGATCCCACCGCCCAACGCCAGCAGGCCGAACAACCACGGCGTTTGGCGGCGCTGGGTTTCGGCATCGAAGCGGGCGAGGCGCACCAGTGCGGCAATTGGCAGCAGCAGCGCCACGGGTGCGGCGCTGATTTTGGATGCCATCGCCGCGCCATAAGCCACGCCGAAGGCTACGAACAGCCACGTGTCGCGTGCCAGCGGACGGCGGCGCGGCTTGCGGATGATTTCCACCGTCAGCAGCAGGCTGAGGAAGGTGAAAAGGTTGAAGAAGTTATCCACCGTGAAGAAGTGGGACTGCTGAATTTCCGTCACGGTGAGGGCGCTGAAAGCGGCAGCCAGCACGCCCACGCGGCGGTCGAACAGCCGCGCCGCGAGCACATAGACCAAGAACACCAGTAGCAGGTCGGCCAGGGCCGAGAGGGTGCGCCCCACAAGGTGAATTTGCCCATAGCCGGTTTTGTGCAGCAAATCGCTCGCGGCGCGCACGAGGAAGAGGGGCAGCGTGCCGTAAACGTAGAAGCCGAAGCCGCGGTTGGCAGGGTTGAGGGAGGAATGGGCGGTGTCGAAGTATTCCTGCAGGCTGTGCACTGGCTCGATGGCGCTGGAAACCATGGTCAGGAAGCGCTCGTCGGGGTGAAGGTGCTGCTCGCCATCCCATGCCAGGCCGGTGGTGCGGAGGTAAAGCCCCAGCAGGAGTATTGCGACCAGCACGGCCTCGTATAACCAGGAAGGGAGGACGCGGCGGCTTTCCTGCGCAGGCGCCGGGGGCGCCGCAGCAGGCGTTTGGGCATTACGGGTTTCGGGGGGAGTGTGTTGGTTCATGGCGTGTTTTCTGACGCTATAGAGAGGCTTGGAGAAAACCGCAGAGATTTCGCAGATTCGGCAGAAAGTAACTACCGATTTCACAGATTGGCACAGAAGAACCACAGAAAACATAGAAACTTCTTTGCAGTCTTTTGCTTTCTTCGTGCGCTTTGGGTTTCCTCTGTGCTTCTGTGTCAACCTCTTATGTTTCCGTGGACATCCGTGGTTATCCGCGTCATCCGTGGCTTGTTTTTCAATCTGCGCTAATCTCTCTGTGGTTCCTTACACCTCACGGCACCTCGAAAATCAGGAAATCCTTCCCCGGCGTGGGGCTGTGGTAGAGGCGCACAGTGCCGTTGGGGTAAAGGTGCTGCAGGGCGTCTAACGTTTCGGTGTCTTCGGGCTTGAGGATGAAAAGTTTGGGCGGCGGCACGGCCAAGGTGGTTTCCAGTTGCTCGCGCGGCATGGCCTGGTCGGCAATCTGCGGGAACACGCCGCTGTTGATGGCGGTCAGGCGGGTGTCCACCCAGTAGGGGGAAGGCACCACCCACGCCGCCTGGGGCGAGCCGCCTTCGGCAATGAATTCCTTGATGACCGCACCGATTTCCGAGGTGTTCCACGTGCCCAGGCGGAACTCGTCGGCGTATTGGTGGAAGACCAGATCGTAGTTGTTGCGCGCCGCCACCAGCGCCAGCAGGGCAATCAGCCCCACGCCTAACCACTGCCCAAAGCGCGGTTTCCAGCGGCGGAAGGCTTCCTGCACGGCGGCAGCGCCCATGCCCACCATCACGAAAATCGGCACATACGCCGCGCCGGTGCGGTTGAGGCACGGGTTTTCGTTGGGGAAGGCCAGCGAAAGGACGGACGGCAGCATGAGCAGCGGCACGCTGACCAGCAGGAAGCCGTCTTCCCACGTGCGGCGGCGGGCATAGCGCCATACCACGATGAACAGCCCCAGCGCGTACAGCGCCGCGGTAATCCAGTCCAGCGCCGGGCGGTGGGGGATGGAATGCACCCAGATTTCGCCGTTGTCCCAAAAGGGCATCAGCCAGGCTTTGACGAGGTTGCTGAAGAAAATTGCCACCGGGTTGCCGGGGTAAGGGCGTTCCACCTGGCCGAGGCGGGTTGCGCCGCGGTAGAAGAAGAGGTCGGAATGCCCCAGCATGTAACGGAAAAGAGGCAGGAAGACCACAAGGGAAAGCCACGCGGTGAGGGCAAGGCCGACGAGCGCCCGTTTGCGGCGGTTGGTTTCCCGCTGGTGGAGCAGGAAGAGGGCGACGGCGATGAGCAGGGTGAGAGGCACCAGCCGGGTGGGGGAGTAGCCATGCACGCTGAGGCCGAGGAAAATGCCTGCCCAAATGAAGTCGGTGCGCCTGCCGCGGCGCAGCCCGCGCACAAAGAAGTAGAGCGTGGGGGCAGCAAAAGCAGGGTAGAGGGCAAACCGCAAGGCCACGCGGGCAATCACGTTCGGCCAGTAGGCAAAGGAAGCAAACAGCACCGCCCAAAAGCCCACCCACCTGCCGCCGAGTTCCTTGCCCAGCAGGTAAACGAAGGGCAGGGTGAGCAGCCCCATGGTTGCCATGCCGATTTTCAGGCTGAGGAACGAAAAGCCGGTGCCGAGGCACTTGATGACACATGCCGTGAGGTACATCTGAATGGCTTCCCGCCCGGTGTTGCGGGGGAAGAAGATGCGCGTTCTGCCCGCCAGCACATCGGCAATGTCGAGCAGTTTTTCGGCGTGGTCGGAAAACATCTCCGGGGGCACGCCCGCGAGGTGCACGTAGCGGAAATACACCGCCACCGCTGCCACGCCCAGCAGGGCGAGGTGCCACAGCGAAGGCCGCCACGGCTTCCATCGTTTCCACTGTTTCCATGGGCGGCTGCCGCGGGAAAACGGCCACACTGACCATACCGAGAAGACAATGGCGCCCAGCCATAGCAGCATATTGAAGGAGGTGAAGCGGTTGCCGTCGAAATCCCAGAATGCCCACAGCCCCAACGCTGTGCCGAGGGCGAAGGGCACCATCCGCACCTGCACGC
>JALVOR010000272.1 GCA_027026295.1 Anaerolineales bacterium
AAGTTCTGGTACACTTGTTGCCGGAACTGTGTTAAATCGTGAGTGTTGTCCATACCCATAGATTGACACAGTTCCACCTATTTTGTCAAAAGTCCAATTAACAGTTACAAGCAAAAAAGCGCCCCGCCAGTAGCAGAGCGCTTTTTATTTTAGCGTAAGCCGAGCAGGCGGTCAATCTTGGCTCGGTTGAAGCCGACGACAATTTTGCCGCCAATATCCAGCACCGGCACGCCGCTTTGCCCGCTGCGGCGCACCATGTCTTTGGCCGCCCGTGGGTCGCGAGAAACGTCCACGTCTTTGAAGGGCACGCCGCGGGCTCGCAAATAGCGTTTGGCAGCACGGCAGTGGGGGCAGGTGGGCGTGGTGAAAATGATAACCCGGGGGTATTTCCTGGTAGCCATAGCGCCTCCTCTGCTCTCGGGAATGCCTACATGCCCAATGCTCGGCGGGTTTCCTCGACGAAGTGCTCTTCAGGCACAGCGCCAACCACGGTGCCCTTGTGGTGGTTGATGTCGGTGTGAGGCACACCACTCACGCCGTATTCGTTGGAAAGTTCGTTGAATTCCATCGCTTCGATCATGTCCGCGGTCACCATGTCGCTTTCCAGCGCCATGCGGTGGGTGAGCACCACGGCGCGCGGGCAGTAGGGGCAGGTGGGAGTCACAAACACCTGATAGTGCACCGGCTCGGTCAGGCTCTTGAGGAATTCGCGGGTTTCGGGCTTCAGGCCGGAATCACGCTCGGAGACGGTCAGGATATCCTGAATCAGCGAACTGAATTCGTGCCCCGAAGGAATGCCGAAATAGCGGATGCCGTAGTTCTTGATTTCGCCGTTGTTGTAGGCAGCCACGATGGTAGCAGGTGTCTTGTCCACGCCGAATTCCTGGGCTTTTGCGGCATCGTCTTCAATGTCGTAAACTTCCAGGCGCAGTTTGTCAGCAAGCGGAGCAATCTCGCCCAGCAACTGCTTGGTTTCGTCACAATACATGCAATCGCTGCGCTTGGTGGTAAAGTGCACCAGCACTACATCTTCCTTCATCGAAGAGAAGACGTCGCGCACCTGTTCCACAATCTGGTCGTCCAATAAACGTTCAGCCATCTTTCAAACCTCCAAATTTTTTAGGTGGGTCATTTGCAAGGGAAAACTTGCACAAAACTTTCGCCCCGACATCGGGGCGAAAGTAGTGCCATTCTACCACAAGCATCTAAAAAATCATATGTTTGTCATACAAATTAAGCAGCACCCTCTGTTGAGTGCTTCCAAGTATACCTTATTACACCACTCACATACCTCGCAGCAGGGCATTTTTAGAAAACTCTAACACAAAGGCCTTACAATTGCCTCACACGGCGCACTTTTGCCACAACATCGGGTAAAATCAAGACACGTTTTTTCGTTTTCCTCAACGAGGTCAACATGCCCAACGCATATCTGGTTTACAACCCAACGGCAGGGCGGGTTCCCATTCAGCCGTTCATCAAGCGGGCGAGAGCCGTGCTGGAAAGCAACGGCTGGCGAATCAATGTCCAGGCTTCCCAATCGGCTCAGCATGTGGTGGCATTGGCAAGGCAGGCGGCAAGCGAAGGCATGGACGCTTTCTTCCTCGCCGGCGGCGACGGCACCATCAATCTGGCTACAGAGGGCCTGGCAGGCACCCGCACCGCCTTAGGTGTGCTGCCCGCCGGAACGACCAACGTGCTGGCGCGTGACCTCAACCTGCCCAAGCCCTCGCTTGTGCGTTGGGACGCGGTAGAAGAAGCCGCCCAGCGGCTTGCAAAGGCCCCTGCTTACTGGACAGACGTTGGCGTATGCAACGGGCAGCACTTTTTCCTTTGGGCTGGCGTAGGGCTGGACGCCGAAGTCGTGAACGAAATCGAACCGCGCGCCCGGTGGGAAAAGCCCTTCACTTTCCCAAAATACATTTTCGCGGCGCTGAAAAACACCGCCTTGTGGCAGGGTATGCACCTGCAGGTGGAAACCGACGGCAGCGAGGTCAACGGCAATTTTGTGATTGCCGTTGCCACCAACATCCCCAGTTACGCAGGCGGCGTGGCCGAAATTTCGCCCAACGCCTACCTCGACGATGGCGAAATGGATTTGTGGCTTTTTCGCGCCGAAAACCTCGCCGAAATGGCGCAGCGCGTGCTGGAAGTGCTCACCCGCAAGCATCTGGACTCGGACGGCTTCATCTACCTGCCGTTTCGCCAGGCGCGCCTGAGCGGCCAGCGCCCGCTGATGATGCACATGGATGGCGAGCCGCGCGGTGCGGCTTCCCAAATCTGGCTGACGGTAAAGCCGCGCGCCATGCGCCTGTTGGTACCCAAAGGCGGCGAGCGGTTGTTCCGCTTTCCCCCGGAAAACATTTTCGACGTCAGGTGAGGACGTGCTGTGAAACTACTGGATTATTTGCGCGAACATCCGTTGTATGGACTCCTGCTCTTTGCGCTTCTGGCGATTGCTGCCGAACTGCTGCACTGGGGCGAAAGTCTGGTGTTTGTATCCTCCGCCCTGGGGGTGATTCCGCTGGCGCAAATCATCGGCGAAGCCACCGAAGACCTGGCCGTGCACACCGGCCCCCGCTGGGGTGGTCTCATCAACGCCACCTTGGGAACGCGGCGGAACTCATCATTACCCTCTTTGCCATTCACGAAGGGTTATTAGCGCTGGTCAAGGCTTCCATCACCGGCTCGATTTTGGGTAACCTGCTGCTCGTGCTGGGTGCTTCAATGCTGGCAGGCGGTCTGCGCCACGGCAAGCAAACCTTCGACCGGCGGCATGTCAGCAACAGCGCCGTGATGGCGGTGATGGCGGTACTGGCGTTGGGTATTCCTTCCCTGCTGGCCAATGCCATTGGCGGCCCCGGAAGCCATAAAGTGGAAACCCTCAGCCTGGGCGTGGCAGGCATCATGTTGCTGCTTTATGGGCTGCATTTGCTCTACAACCAGCAAACCCAACCCGCCCACAAGCCCGACCCCGGCGAAGTCGCCCGCGCCCGCCCGGTGCGCTCGGCGCTTGTCATCCTCGCGGGCGCTACTTTGGGCGTTGCCATCCTCTCCGAGTTGCTGGTAGGGTCAGTGGAACACGTCGTCGCCCAGTTCGGTGTTTCCGAGTTCTTTCTCGGCGTCATCCTCATCCCCATCATTGGGAACGTCGCCGAGCATCTGGTGGCTGTGCAGCAGGCGCTCCGCAATGCCATGGACTTGAGCGTGGAAATCGCTGTGGCTTCCAGCCTGCAGATTGCGCTTTTCGTTGCCCCGGTGCTGGTGTTCGTCAGTCTGTTGATGGGGCACCCGCTCACGCTGGTGTTCCACCCCTTCGAGGTGATGGCGTTAGCCTCTGCCGTGATGGTCATGGCGCTGGTTTCCATGGACGGCGAATCGCATTGGCTGGAGGGCGTGGAACTGCTGGCAGTATATACGATTCTGGCGCTGGCGTTTGCCATGCTGCCCTGACGGGAGGAAAACAATGCAAACCCCTCCCTGGCGCGATCTCTGGATTTGGGCAGGTGCAGCGTTGGTCGGTATTGCGCTGGTGACTGGCGTATGGGCTGTGCTGGCACTTACCCGCACCCAGGCCGCACCAGCGTCGGTGCCCGCTGTGATTACGGTGATTCCCGCCCCGACGGCCACACCCACGGCGGCGCTTTCCCCCACGCCGGAAAGCGG
>JALVOR010000273.1 GCA_027026295.1 Anaerolineales bacterium
GAGCATGGCTGCCGACATTGCCGACACGCGGTCTTCTTCGGTTTCTGCAGGAAGTGCCGAGGCAATGACAAGGCCATCAACGGAAACCACCGCCGATGCCTGGACATCGGGCACGGCGGCCTGCATGTGTTGCAGGCGGGCAACCATTTGCTCTGCTCGTGTGCGTGCCATTTTGTTCTCCTTTGCTCGAAAGTGCGCTTGTGCGGCTGAGGGAAAAGTCGGGCGTTTTTGCCCCGCTTTTGTTGGCTGAATTGTTACTTTATGAGTATATTGTACCCCAAAACTGGCATATTTTCAGGCTTTTTGGGTGCCCTACGGGCTGATGTGGAGACCGTTGAGAAGCAGTACGATGATGATCAGGAAAAGGATCAGTAAAATGCCACAGCCGCGCACGATTTCGTAGGGTGCCATTTGTTCGACGACCAGCACAGCGTTGGTGGGTTGGTCAGGGTCGTAATAGACCGTGACCTGCGCGCCCACCGGATATTGGGCGAGGATTTCTTGGGCTTCCGCCTGGGTGAAGTCGGGAAACCCGCCAAACTGCACCCGGCTGCCTTCATGGGTTTTGCCCTCGGCAATGTAAGTGTAGCGGATTTCGGGGTGGTAGGTGTAAAAAGGCGCTGAATCGTCGTCCGGGGTGTGTTTTTCTTCGCGCAAGGCGGCGTGGGTGATTGTGCCGGTGGTTACTGCCCAACGCGCGCTTTGTTTTGCCCAGCGGTATTGCTTCCAGGCGCGATAGAAATGGCGCGCACTGGCGAGCAAGGGAATGCCGAGCACCAGAAACGCGAACAAACCCAGCAGCAGCATGGCTGTGGTGGAGGAGAAAGTGATGGACATATCGCCTCCATTTCTCTTTGCCAGAGCCGAGCAGTTACCTCTGGGAATGCTCGGCAGCAGGCGAGGACTATGCTAATGTTTGCGTTTCAGCAGCAGGTGTGCCAGTTCGGTGAGGGCTTCTCCGGCGGCGTCTTGGGGGGCGGCAGTTTCCAGAGCGTTCAGGGCTTCTTCGGTCAGGCTGGCGGCAACGGCTTTGGTGTAGGCGCGCGCGCCGTCGGCTTCCAGAGCCTTTGCCATGCGAGGCACGTCGGCAGGAACGTGGGGCATGCCATCGCGCCACATGCGGGCAAACGCGCCGTTTCTTTGCAAGCCGTAGAGCACGGGCAACGTTTTCTTGCGTTCCATCAGGTCGCCGGTGACAGACTTGCCGGTGAGGGCTGTGTCGCCCCAAATGCCCAAGTAGTCATCCCAGGCCTGGAATGCCAGCCCCAGCATGCGCCCGAATTCGCGGTAGGCGCGGCGGTTGGCATCGTCCAATCCGGCGATGAGCGCCCCCAATTCGGTGCAAGCAGCCAGCAGGGCGGCGGTTTTGCCTTCGACCATTTGCCAGTAATCGTCAATGCTCACGGTGGGTCGGTCTTCGTAGGAAATATCGAGGTGCTGCCCCTGGGTGAGTTGGAGGGCAGTTTGGTGCAAAATGCGGGCGGCGAGCAGGGTGGTTTTGGCATCCACCGGTGGATGCAGTTCCAGCATGGCAATGTTGGCAAGGCCAAAGAGCGCGTCGCCGCCGTTGAGGGCAAGGGGAAGCCCCCACTGCTTCCACACGGTGGGGCGGCCGCGACGGGTTTCGCCGTTGTCTTCGATGTCGTCGTGGATGAGGGAAAAATTGTGCAGTAATTCCACCGCCGCCGCTGCGGGCACAGCGCGATGCCATTCGCCGCCAGACGCCTCGGTGGTGAGCAGCAGCAGCAGGGGGCGCACACGCTTGCCCTGCGCCTTGGGGCCTGCGCCGGGGCCTTCCCAGCCCATGTGGTAGGCTAACATGGCGTAGAGGCCGTTATCGGCGTCGTGGCGGGCACGTCCGACGATGGCGCGCATGGATTCTTCCACCGCGGGCAGCATGGCGTTTTGGAATTCGGCGAGGTGGGATGGCATGGTTACTCCGGAGGTGGGGTTTTGACCAGCGGTGTGTGGTGCAGGGCTTCCAGGTTGGCTGCCCCCACGGCAAACATGGTGAGGCGCAGTTCCTGGACGATGCGCGCCAGTACCTGGCTGGTGGCTTCGGCGGAATCGGCGGCGGCTTGTAGCAGCCGCCCTGCCATGCCGCCCAACGTTGCGCCCAGGGCGATGCTTTTGGCAATGTCGATGCCGGTGCGTAATCCGCCCGAGGCAAACACGGGCACGTCTGGCGCGGCGCGCTGCACGGCAAGGATGGACTCGGCAGTGGGAATGCCCCAGTCGAGGAAAGCAGCGGCAAGTTGGCGCTGTTGCTCGGTGGGAGCGCGGTGCATTTCGACCTGGCTCCACGAGGTGCCGCCTGCTCCAGCCACATCAATGGCTGCAACGCCGGCGCCCGCTAACATGCGGGCAGCCTGTTCGGAGATGCCCCAGCCGACTTCCTTGACGATGACGGGGACCTCCAACCGGCGGCAGACGGCTTCGATTTTGCTCAGCAGCCCGGCAAAACGGGTGTCGCCTTCGGGTTGGAGGGCTTCCTGCAACGGGTTGAGATGGAGGATGAGGGCGTCGGCTTCGATCATTTCGACCGCACGGCGGCAGTGCTCGATGGCGTAGCCGTAGTTGAGTTGCACAGCCCCCAGGTTGGCGAACAGCAGAATGTCGGGCGCTTCGCCGCGCACCTGAAAAGTGGGCGCCAATTCGGGGTGTTCGATGGCTGCCCGTTGCGAACCAATGCCCAACGCTACCCCGTGTTCCTGGGCGGCAATGGCAAGGTTGCGGTTGATGCGGCGGGCTTCTTCTGTGCCGCCGGTCATCGAGGAAATCAGTACCGGCGCTCGCATGCGTTTGCCGAAAAGCGTCAGCGAGGCGTCGATGGCGTCCAGGTTGAGTTCCGGCAGCGCCTGATGGATGAAGCGATACCGCTCCAGCCCGGTGGTCAGGCCGGAACGGACGTTTTCTTCGAGGTTGATGCGAATGTGGTCGGATTTGCGGTGGCCGATAGGCGTAACTTTTTTCATGGTGAGGTGTTCCCTGCTTTGAAGTATCTTACCAGCCCGTAATAGCATTGTCAACGGGCTTGACAAGTAGCCCAAGAGGGTTACAATAAGACCATATGCAAAATGCTGATTATTCCCATTCAGGAGGCAAAACATGGCGGACGAGCAAATATTTGCGGACGTGAAAGCAATCATCGTCGATTCGTTGGGTGTAGCCCCCGAGAAAGTGACGATGGATGCCCGTTTCCGGGAAGACCTGGAGGCTGATTCCCTCGACCTGGTCGAGCTCATTATGGCTTTGGAAGACAAGTTCGGCGCTGAAATTTCCGACGAAGACGCCCAAAGCATCACTACCGTCGGCGAAACCGTGAAATACATCGCAGAGCGCATGTAAGCCCCGCGATACATTCTGACGGCGCAAATGGGGCAGGGCCTGGTATTGTTCCAGGCCCTGTTTTTTTAATGCATGGCGCCTAAACGGTTACCAAAAATCCCCCTGCATAGCGCAAGGGGATTGGTGTTGCTTACAGTTCGTTGAGGATTTGGGCAATTTCTTCAGGGTGCTTGGCGACCTTGACGCCGGCTTTCTCGAGGGCTTCCACCTTCTCGGCTGCGGTGCCTTCGCCGCCCTGGATGATGGCGCCCGCGTGCCCCATGCGCTTGCCGGGAGGGGCGGTGCGGCCAGCGATGAACGCGACCACGGGCTTGGTC
>JALVOR010000274.1:0-1424 GCA_027026295.1 Anaerolineales bacterium
TGTCAACCCGGTAGTTGCCCGCACGCATCGGGTGCGCGCCATGATGGAAGACGCACCACCGCTGGACTGCAACGCGCCTTACGACAAAATCGTGTTCGTGCTGGGCGAATCGGCAAACCGAGATTATATGCACGCCTACGGCTACAAACTGCCGACCACGCCGTTTCTGGATTCGCTGGAAGACAAGGTGCAGGTGCGGGCAATTTCCCCTGCCAACCAGACCATGAGCGCGGTGCCCATCATCATGACCGCGGCAACAGTACACGACTTTGATGCTTTCTACACCCACCCAAGCATCATTTCGGATATGAAACGCTGCGGCTATGAAACCTTCTGGTTTTCCAACCAGTTGCGTTACAGCCCCTACACCTCGACGGTGTCGTCCATTGCCGGAGAAGCCGACCACGTCCACTTTGTGCTGGAAGACCTGCATCCGGACGACGAACTGCCAGACGGCATCATGTTCCAGTTATTCTCGCCCAACGAGATTGTGCCGGGCAAGAAACAGGCATTCTTCTTCCACCAGTTGGGTTCCCACTATGAATGGGAAAAACGCTACCCGCCCGACAAGGCGCTAATTGCCAACCCGAAAGACCTGATCGAAACCTACGTCAATACGATTTACTACACCGACTATTTTCTCTCGCAGGTGTTTTCTATGTTCCAGGAACGCAGCGAGAACTTGCTCTTCATCTATGTCTCCGACCATGGGGAATGGATGATGCCCGATCGCGGCGGGCACGCTTCTGCACACCCGTTCCAGGAGGAATACCGCGTGCCGCTGATTTTCTGGGCGACCAACCCCGGCGGGCTGCAACCCATCGCCCAGGCTACCGAAGGCCGCCTGGTCAACACCGAAAACCTGGATTTGCAAGTGCGTTTCCTGCTGGGGCTGGAAGACGAGCCGCACATTTCGTATAGCACGAAGGTTTTGAGCCTGAGCGCGGGGCGCATTCGGGAATACCTGGACATGCCCGATTTGGGTTATCACGAAACGCCGTAGGGGCAGGGAGGCAGAAATGGACTTAGCGTTGCTGTGGGCTGTGGGGGTGCTGCTCGCCGCGATGGGCGCGGTGGCGCTTTATCACGGGTTGGCTTCCCGGTGGGGGAGGGGACTGGCAATCGCGCTGGCAGCGGTGGTGGTGCTTGCGCCGCTGGAACGCGCCGTGGCGCATGGGTTCGTGGCGTGGCTTTATGGGGGCGGGCTTCCGGCAATTTCCAGCCGGGTGATGGCAAGCCGGGGCATGTTGCCTCTCAAGCATTATGAGGCCCTGGCCGATGGCGTGCTGGAAAAACTGTTCTTCCTGCTCGCTGCGGTGTTAGTGCTGTGGGCATTCGCATGGTGGAGCCTGCAACCTCAAGGACGTGCCCGCTGGCGAGCGCTGCTTTCCAACCGCGTGTTTCGGACGGCGGCAGGCGTCGTT
>JALVOR010000274.1:1434-2747 GCA_027026295.1 Anaerolineales bacterium
GTTTTCCTGGCGGTGGTTGCCTTTGCCGGTTACAACTTCTGGATGTCGGCACAAATGCATGCGCCGCATCCGGTGTTTTACACCGATTGCCACAAAGTTTGGGGGCATCGCGGCCATCCTGAACCGCCGAAAATTGTGGAAAACACCATTCCAAGTTACGAAAATGCCTTCAACTTGGGTGCCCCGGGCATTGAAACCGACGTGCTCTATGACCCCGACCACAGGGAATACTACATCGGGCGCTACGACCGCGGCGCGCTGCCGACGGAAGGCCAACGCCTGACGCTGGATGAGGTTTTCCTGGCCGTGGGCGACCGCGGTTACTTCTGGCTGGACACCAAGACAATTCACCGCATGAACGCGGAGGAAGCAAAGCAGGCCGCGCAGGATATGTATGACCTGCTCAAACGGCACAATTTGCTCGACCGCGCCATCGTGGAATCCGACACACCGCAAAATCTGGTGTATTTTGCCCGTCTGGGCATCCACACGAGTTACTGGATTTTCAACATTGACGAAACCATGTTCCCGAAGACGCCGTGGGCATTGTGGAAGGCAATGCACAGGGTGCAGGAAAACTACATTCACGGCGGTTTTTCGGCAATTTCAATGGACAAGCATTTCTATACCCCCATGGTGGCGTGGATGCTGCGCGGGGCGCGCATTCACCTGTTCACAACGCACTCGCGCGCCGAGGTTAAAGACCTGGTGCGGCGCAGCGAGGTAAAAGTAGTGCTCACGGATACAACGGATTACGACGTGACGACTTGCGGGAAGTAACGACGGCTCGTTTCGGGATGAAGGCGGTCAATCCCCTTCGCCTTTGAGCAACCGCGCTGCTTCCTGAGGCGAAATTTCGCCAGCCTCGAGAGCATCCAAAATGCGTTGCCGCTCGGCGGGGGAGATCCTGGCGGCAATTTCTTCACCTTCGGGTTGATAACCCATATCGCGAATGATTGCCCGCAGGCGGTTGCGCAGGGTGGGGTAAGAAAGGTTCATTTCCTTTTCCATGCGCGAGAATTTGCCCTCACTGCGGATGAAAACTTCGAGAAAATGCAATTGCTCCGGTGAGAGACGGTCGAACGCCGAAGCCGAGCGCGGGGCGGCAAATTGCCCCTGAAACACCATCCCGCACGATTCGCACTGTAACGCGGTCACTACCAGGTTGCCGCCGCAAAAGGGACACACTGCCGGAAGTTTTGCCATGGCACCCTCCGTTTTCTGATTTAAGAAAATCATATCAGAAAATCTAAAATTGGTCAACGAAAAACGAAAAAATGAAACAAAAAATAGGCGGGGGCGTCATGCTGTAT
>JALVOR010000274.1:2757-3657 GCA_027026295.1 Anaerolineales bacterium
GGCCTGCACGTCGCCCCCCGCAGCACCCTCGCCATCATCACCGCCTGCTTCCCCGGCAACGGCAACAACGACAAGCGCGGCTACAAACACGGCGGCTGTTTCTGCCACGGCTACTCCTGCGCCGGAAACCGCTACTTCCACCCCGCAACAAGACCCCACCATTGGCGGCTGCCCACTTTTTCCCGCGAACAACATCTGGAACACGCCCGTAGACAACCTGCCCGTAGATCCTCATTCGGCGGCCTACATCCAGAGCATCGGTGCAAATACAGGGCTACACCCCGATTTTGGCTCCGGCACGTGGGAAGGGGAGCCGATTGGGATTCCTTTTGATATGGTGAATAATCAGCCCGGCGTCAGCGTAACTTTCGACTATGCCGATGAAAGCGACCCCGGCCCGTATCCCATTCCACCAAACGTTTCGATTGAGGGCGGCCCCGACAGCGACGGCGACCGGCACGTCATTGTGGTGGACACAGCCCATTGCATCCTGTACGAACTTTATTACGCCTGGCCGCAGGCTGATAATTCATGGGAGGCGGGTTCCGGCGCGATCTTCGATTTGCGCAGTAATGCCTTGCGGCCCGACGGCTGGACTTCCGCCGACGCCGCGGGGTTGCCCATTTTGCCGGGATTGGTGCGCTACGACGAAGTGGCTTCAGGCAAAATTCGCCATGCCATCCGGTTTACCGCGCCACACACACGCAATGCCCATATCTGGCCAGCCCGCCACGATGCTTCTGACCTTTCCGGAGCGCAATATCCTCCTATGGGGCAACGTTTCCGCCTGCGGGCTGATTTCGACATTTCCGGCTTCTCACCCAATGTGCAGGTCATTCTGCAGGCAATGAAGACCTACGGCATCATTCTTGCCGACAATGGCTCAGCGTGGTTTATTTC
>JALVOR010000275.1:0-9829 GCA_027026295.1 Anaerolineales bacterium
CCACCGCCGCGTTGTAGGCTGCGGAGACAGACATGCCGTCGCTGCAACTATCGGGCTGTCCCACACAGAAATAGGTTTCCGCTTCCGAAAGGTCGGGGTTGAGGTTGTAAGAGTGCTGGTAAACCTTGTAATCTGCTTCCATCGTGCCTGCAAGGGCAAAACCCACACACGCACCGCAGTGCCCCTGGTCTTTCACGGAAGTGGTGTAGTCGTGCCCGTAGACGCTCCGCCAATCCCACATTGCGGGGGCAGAGACACTCGCCAGCCCTATCTGCGCGTTAGCCTGGGCTTGCTCGTTTTCCCATGCCTCCACGTCGGGAGAAACACCAAGGCCATACGAAGGCGGTGCTGTGGGAGTAGATTCATCGGCGCGAGCCACGGGTGTTTTCCCCGGCCAAATGATCACCGAAAGCAACATAAAAGCAATGAGTAAGGCTCCGGTTCTAAAGAAACGCTTTGCATCCATCTTTGACTCCTTTCAAAAGGTAATACAAATACTGTCGCTCATGTGATGAAGATAATGTTTGTCTTTGCTCAACGATAGGAGGGCAGCGTCGATGTTTATAACCCCTCTGCATTGTTTTCATGGCATCTCGACTGGTTGTCGGTATTATAATGTGAATGCAGATGATTGACAATAAAAAAACCGTTTATCTTACTATCTCCTTTGCAAAAGCCATAATGAGACGAGTTCCAGGTTGTAAATTGCCATAGTCAAAAGTCATCAAGATTTGGCCCACCCGACTCAAATCTGGCGGACAGCCGAATGAAGGCATACTCACTCCCATCGCGGCAAGCATTTTCTTGAAAATGTTGCGGGGCATGCCTGTAAGAAGACCGGGGGCGGCGGCGTTCCGGTTTTGGATTTCTTGATGCCTCACATGCTGAAAAATTTACTGGGGAAAGAGGTGATAATGGGAACTTTTGGACAGTTTTTCCCGTCTAAACTAAAGCACAACGATGAAAATCCGCTGATACGATAAGGAGGTTACAATGCGAAAATGGTTATTTTGGTTCATTTTGGCGGGTGTAGTGGTGGGGATGGTTTCATGTGACAAACAGCCTGCCAAGACGATCACGCTGACCGATCAGGATAACGGCAAAACCATTACGCTGGAGGCTGGGCAGGTACTGGTAATACGCTTACAGTCCAATCCCACTACAGGCTATGTTTGGGAACTCGGAGAGGTGGACGCTGGTGTCTTGAAGCAGGTGAGTGAGATGTTTACTCCACCGCCTCAAGCCACAGATCAGGCAGGTGCTGGCGGTGTGGACGAATGGCGTTTCCAAGCCGTAGGTACCGGCACAACCACGCTGGTTCTAAATTACCGCCGCCCCTGGGAACAAGGCGTCACGCCAGCGAAAACGTTCACCCTCACCGTCACTGTGAAACAGTAACACCCCTGTATAGCAAAAAACAGAGCCAGCAAAAGTGCTGGCTCTGTTTTTTTGCTCGAAGCAGTTCCTGCTTTTGTCTTCTCGGGCTGGCCGACTTTAACGCTTTAACGATAGCACACTTTGGGCAACAGCACCCGACAGCCTGCTGAACGATCAGAAAACATACACTTGTTTGCCAAACCCCAGCCAGTCGGTCATAGCGCCTGCAATGCAGCCAGCCTAACTGCTCTTGGTGGGAATATAGCGGGAGATCTTCTGCGCGAGGTTGACGATGGGCATGGTTTGCAGCCACACCTTGCCGGGGCCGGTCAGGGTGGCAAGGAAAAGGCCTTCGCCGGAGAAGAAGATGTTTTTCAATCCCTTCACCCGCTCGATGCTGTAGTCCACCGTGGGCTCGAACGCAGCGATGTGGCCGGGATCGATTTTGAGGGTTTGTCCGGGCTGCAGGGTATATTCCCGCACCTCACCAGCGATCTCCATAAAGGCAACACCGGGGCCGGTAATCTTTTGCAGGATGAAACCCTCGCCGCCAAACAGCCCCGCTCCCAGGCGCTTGCGGAAATGCATTTCCAGTTTCACGCCTTCCTGCGCGCACATGAAGGCATCGCGCTGGGCAATGATGCTCTGCCCCGCCGCCAGTTCCAGCGGGATGACTTTGCCCGGCGCTTCAGGCGTAAACACCACCAGGCAGCGGTTGCCTTTGCAGGTATAGGTCGTCATGAACAGGGATTCGCCCGCCAGGGCGCGCCCCAAACCTTTCATCAGGCCACCTTTGGTGTTGGTGGTCATCTCCACAGGGCCACCCATCCAGGCCATGCCGCCCGCTTCGGTGTAAACCGATTCGTTTTGTCCCAAAACGACATCCACCGCCTGCATGACCGTGCCGGTAATTGTGTATTCCATGTCTTCCTCCTTCCGTGAATTAGACAGAAAACTTTTAAATCAGTATAGCATAAATCGGCGCGCCGGGGGTCAGTGTTCCACCCCAAGGAAAACGCCAGAGACGAAAGTGGGCTGGTTTTGCGAGTGGATATCCCAAATGAACACGGCGGGGTCGGAGCCGTTTACGCCTGAGAGCAGCAAAGTGTGGGAATCCAGCCACGCGACGGGCGTAGCATATGTTTGTGCGGCAGGCAAAGCGCCCACCGCGAGGGGCTGGCCGGTGTTCAGATCGTAAAGAGCAAAATGCCCCTGATAACCCGTGTCGAAAGAGCCCGTGTATTCCTCCCAGGCCACATAGCGCCCGTCGGCTGAGAAAACTCCGTAGCCAATGCAGGAAGCATTTGCCACAGCCGAGACGGTGTTGAGCAGGCGTTCCTGCCCGCCTTGACCGGGGGCAATGATGTGAACGTGGCCGGGGTCGTCTTCCCGCCAATAGGCCGCCCATTGCCCGGTGGGGGAAACGCCAACGATGTGGTTGGCATCGCCATTGGTTTCCTCAGGCAACACCTGGGTGGGTTGCAGGCTGGCAAGGTCAACGCGCCAGAGCCCTTTGCTGGGGGCAACCATGACATTACCGATGCCGAACAGCCGCCGTGTAACCCAAAGCGCGGTGGGTTGCCCTTGTGGGTCGCTTTCAAAGAGCAAAGGCAACAACGCATAGCCGTGGGAGGCGTCAAGAGAAAGGACTTCTGTGAACGACTGACCGGCGAGGCCCATGACCAGGCCGGTTTGAATCTGGTATTGTGCACCATAGCGCTCATAGG
Organism: Anaerolineales bacterium; assembly: GCA_027026295.1. GTDB lineage: Bacteria > Chloroflexota > Anaerolineae > Anaerolineales > DRMV01 > DRMV01. The sequence goes on from JALVOR010000275.1 coordinate 3,105, forward strand.
TGTAGGCCACCCACTGCGAAGGCGGATAGGTCATCAGCGCAACAAGGGTGCTGGGTTGCGCGCCCTGAGGGAGCGAGGCAAGTGTCTGGGCAGCACCTGTTGCAGATGCGTAAATGTACACGCCCTCAGGATAGCCATCATAGACGAAACTGACCTGACCAGGAGCGCCCACAGGGCGCATGTAGGTTGCGTCCACCATCTCGGTGTCGGGTATGGTAGCAGACGCCGCGGTGGACAAGCCAGGCCAGGCATAAAACGCCGCAGTATGGTTGGCTTTGTTGCCTGTCCAGAAGCCTATCGGCCAGGGCGCGGGGGCAGCAGTTGCGGTAGGCGTGGGCGGCGGCGCGGGAGGTGTGCCCAACGCCACCAGCGTCGCAGCCACCGAGGTAGCCACCGCTTCATCGGGGCTGAGGGTGGGTGCAGCCGGGTTGACAACGGCCGTAAGCGTGGCAGCAACCTGCGTTGCCACAGCATCTTGAGGGGAGGGCGCAGGCTGGGGGAAAAGCCCGCAAGCCATCAACAGCAATAACGCAGCCGAGGCTGCAAAGAGCCAGCCATGAAATCGCTTCATATCATTTTCTCCTTGCTTGTGGGAGGCCGAAACAGGAAAACCTCACAATACAAGCATAGCACATTCCTGTGCGCGAGGCAGGGTTTTCCCGATGAGAAAAACTACAATTTGGTGCCGTTCAGAGGTTGGGCGGCTTCCAGCGGCAACCGCCCCAGCCAGCGCAGCGCCAGCGGCCCCAGAAGCAGCGGCAACCACAGCGTTATCCCCCGGAATGCCACGGTGATGACCGCTGCCGCGCCCAATTGCACATTGAGCGAGTTCAGCGCCACAGCAAGGATGCCTTCCACAATGCCGATGCCCGATGGCGTGGGCGAAATGATCATGAACAGCATGGCAACAGCATAGCCCCCCACAATGGTGCCCAGCGAATACGGCACATGGAAGGCAAGGAAGACCAGCCACAAAATCATTACCTGAAGCAGTTTGCTGGTAACACCCAGCAGCGCAGGCAGGAAAACGGCATGGGGTTGCTGGCGGAGGGTGCGCAGCCCTTCACCCGCGTCCATGCCGAAAATGTACGCGCGTTCCTCAGAAAGGTAAGGGCGGTGAAACAACGGCCACAGCAGTTTGTTGATGCCCCGGGCGAAAGCGGTGAGCACCCTGGCGAGCAGAGGGCCGGAATACGTCCCCAGATACAGCAGCACACCCAACCCAACCGCCAGCAGCGCCATCAACGTCGAGGCAATGATTTCCACCGTGGTGAGGTGGTGGCGGCGCACCAGCACCACCAGCCCCAACGCCAGCACCGCAAGGAAACCGGCGTATTCGAAAAACATATACACCACGCCCGCCACGGTTGCGCGGCTGGTGGAATAGCCCTGCTGCCGCGCTTCAGCGATATACACCGTCAGCCCGCTCATGCCGCCGCTGGGCACCACCACGCCAAAGAAGTTGGCGCTCAACGCCAGCAACGCCAGCCGCGGCAGCCGTTCTTCCAACCCCAACGCGCGGTAAACCAGTTTCAAATTCAACCCTGCATTCAGATACCACAAAACCTGCCCCCCAATAGCCAACAAAATAAAGCGTGCCTCCCCCTGTTTCAATGTATTGGTAACGGTGTGCACCTCTGCCAGCCGTCCGATGAGGAAGAAAATTCCCAGCAGCAGCGCCACCGCAAAAAGAAGTTTGCGCATAGCGGCATTATACCAAGCCTTTGTAACGTTCAGGCCTGCAAAGCGAAGCCGCAGATTCCGCAGATTGAAAACCGCAGAAGGCACAGAAATGCCACGAAAACACAGAAACGGCGCAATTCGAGAAGCATTACTTCGTCAGTCCGTAGCGTTCGAAGCAACACCGTGCCGAATTGACAATGCCCCTTGCGTTCCTCGCCTTCTTTGCAGTCTTTAGGTTACCCTTAGCATCCCTGGCGTCCCCTTGGAGACCTTGGCGTTCAAAAAATCCGTGTGCATCCGTGACCATCTGTGTTATCCGTGGCCTATCTTCCCAAGACTGAACAAAGTTACCCTTTGTGTTCGTATTGCGGGTCATCTGAACGGTTACAAACCCTTCACATTTGCCGGGAAAGCACAGCGCGCGGGCGAGCCGCGCGCTGCATTCCTGGCATTGCGATGCAATTGTCGTTTAGTGTTCAGGGCGCTCGCCCAAAGTTACTTTCAGCGTCAGGGTGCGGTTGCCACGCACCACTTTGAGCGCCACGGTTTCACCGGGCTTGTGGGCGAACAGCGCATTGATGAAAGGGTGTTTCCCATCCAGCGGGGTATCGCCCACCTGGGTGATGATATCGCCGTGGTGCAGCCCGGCTTTGTCGGCGGGGCTTCCGGAAGCAACCTGCACCACATACACACCCCATTTCACCGGCAGGCCATAACGGGCAGCGATGGCGGGGGTGATGCCTTGCCAGTCAATGCCAAGGTACGGACGGGCAACATACCCCTGGGCAATCAGTTGCTCGGCCACAGCGCGCACCGTGTTGGCGGGGATGGCAAACCCCAACCCCTCGGCCACATCGCCGCCGCCGTTGCGCACCACCAAGGTGTTGATGCCAATGACCTCACCGGCAAGGTTGACCAGCGGGCCGCCAGAGTTGCCGTGGTTGATGGCGGCATCGGTCTGGATGAGGCCTTCTATCACGTAGCCGCGACCCGTATCGAGGTTGCGCCCGGTGGCGCTGACCACGCCCACGGTCACAGTGTTGCGGAAAGCGCCCAGTGGCGAGCCGATGGCAATGACGGTTTCGCCCGGCTTGAGGGCGTCGGAGTTGCCCAATGTGGCCACCGCAGGCACTTTGCCATTGACCTTGATGACGGCGAGGTCGGCGAAGCGGTCGCGCCCCACCAGGTGGGCTTCCTGCTCGCTGCCGTCGGCAAAGATAACCTGCAGCGATTTCGTGCCTTCCACGACGTGGTTGTTGGTGACGATATAGCCCTTTTCCGAGATGATGACGCCTGAACCGCTAACCTGCTCATCGGGGGCAGGCCCGAAGAAAGTCATTTGCCCCGGCACCACACCCACCACCGTGACCACTGCGGGGGCAACCTTCTCCACGGCTTTGGTGATGGCCGTGTCGATTTCCGTGGTTTCCACATGCAGCACGCCGTTCCCGGGGGCGCTTTCCTGCGGGGCAGCCTGGGAAACCGGCGCGGGCGCAGCCGCGGTTTGCGACGCAGCCCGGTGGGCAACCCACCACCCCCCAGCGATGCCGCCGCACAGCGCCATCACGGCTGCGGTGAGCAGCCAGAGGAAAACCCACAAAACGCGCTTTGCATCCATAATCCACCTCCCGAACCCCGGCGGGCGTCGGAGCGAGCGTCACCGGCGCGGCGTCGGGGAGATGGGGCGTTCTCACGCCCGGATGTCAAGGTTCATCGGCGGCGACGACCGCCGAAAATCAACAGCGCAAAATAGAGCACCTGCATGACCGCGGTGATGAGCGCAGCCACATAGGTCAGCGCGGCCGCGTTGAGTACCGTGTTGACGCCTTTGATTTCGGTTTCGGTCTGCACGATGCCGGCTTCCTGCAGCAGCCGCTTGGCGCGTGCCGAAGCGTCGAATTCCACCGGCAGCGTGACCAGCGCAAACACAGCGCCCAACGAAAACACCACCAGCCCAACCTCAGCCAGCCGCAGCAGGTTGAGAAACAGCCCTAAGAAAATGAGCACCCAGCCAAGGTGCGAGCCGATGTTGACGGCAGGCACCATCATGGTGCGGAGTTTGAGGGGGGCATAGCCTTCCTCGTCTTGCAGCGCGTGCCCCAGTTCGTGGGCAGCCACGGCCACGGAAGCCACCGAGCGCCCCTGATAAACCCGCGGCGAAAGCCGCAAGACCTTGCTCCGCGGGTCGTAATGGTCGGTCAACATGCCGTTCACGGCTTCCACCCGCACGCCGTAAAGCCCGGCATAGCGAATGAGCCGCTCGGCGGCCTCTGCGCCCGAAACCATGCTGCGCAAGGCCACACGCGACCATTTCTTGAACGAAGAACTGACATACCATTGCGCCGCCATCATCAGCAAAAAGGCAGGCGCCATGAATATCAGGTAGAGAGGGTCAATCCAGAGCATGCTTTACCTCCAACGCCGTTTTCTTTGGGAAAGCAGCGCAGGTTGTTTTCTTGGGCCGCGGATGACGCGGATGACAACGGATGCCGCAGATTTTTGGGACGCCAAGGCGCGAGGAAGCCGCCAAGAGGTTAACGCAAAGGACGTAAAAAAGGCAAAGAGCGCAAAGGGCGTTGTCGATGCGGTGCGGTGTTACCTCGAACGCTATGAATTGACGAAATAACGCTTCACGAATTACTCCGTTTCTGTGCTTTCGGTAACACTTCTGTGCTTTCTGTGGTTTTCAATCTGCGAAATCCGCGGTTCTCCTTTGCTGAGGCTGAACAGACGCCCTTACTTGCTCACACCGGCAGGGGCTTTGCCCTGCAAAATCAGTTCCACGGCTTTGTCGAGTTGCGGGTCTTTCCCGGCGTCGTAGTCTTCCTTGCTCATTTCCACCACCACGTCGGGCGTCAGCCCCTTGCCGCTGATCTGGCGGCCTTCCGGGGTCAGCCACAGCGCGACGGTAATGCGCACCGCGCCCTGGTTGTTGTCCAGCGGAATCCAGTTCTGCACCGACCCCTTGCCGTAGGTGGTAACGCCCACCAGCAAGGCGCGGCCATAATCCTGCATCGCGCCGGAAACGATTTCCGAAGCGGAAGCCGTGCCTTCGTTCACCAAAATCACCATCGGAATATCGGTTGCCAGCCCACCGCCCTCGCTTTTGTAAGCCTTCCGGGAGCCATCCTTGTACTCCTCGTAGAGGATGACCCTGTCTTTGGGCAGGAATTCCGAGCCGACATCCACAGCGGTGCTCAGATAGCCGCCGCCGTTGTTGCGCAGGTCTAAAATCAACCCCTTGGGGTGCTGGGCGAGCAGGTCTTTGAGGATGGCGCGCAGTTCCTCGGTGGTTTTGTCGCCGAAGGTGTGCAACTGCACGTAGGCAATGCCATCGTCGAGCATCTTGCCTTCCACACTCGGAATGGTAATTTTGGCGCGGGTGATGGTGACATCAAAGGGGTCTTGATCATCGCGCTTGATGGTGAGGGTAACTTTGCTACCCGCCGGGCCAAGCACCTTGCGCACCACCAGTTCGGGGTTGACGCCACTCACGTCTTCGCCATCCACGGCAATGACCTTGTCGCCAGGTTTCAGCCCGGCCTTTTCGGCGGGGGAACCCTTCATGGGCGTTACAATGGTGAGGTAATCGCCAGAAGTGTCAACCCAGGCACCGATGCCTTCGTATTCGCCTTCCAGCGAGATATTTGCCTGGCGGTATTCGTCGGGATCCATATACGAAGTGTGCTTGTCGCCTGTGGCTTCGTACATGCCGCGGATAGCGCCTTCGACCAGTTTGGCATCGTCCAAAGGCCGGACGTAATACTCGTGCAGCAAATCCCACGCCTGCCAGAAAGGCGCCCACATGTCCTGCGGCATTTTCGTGGGGGTGGGCGTGCCGGGGCCAACCGTGGGCTGCGGGGGCATCGCGCCCGCAGGCACAGTGTGGGAGGCGGTCACTCCTTTCGTGATGTAGCCTGCAGCGAAGCCTCCAGCAAACATGCCGCCGGCGAGGGCCAACACCAGTATTGCGCCGAGCAAATAGTGCAAAAGTTTTTTGTTGTCCATAAGGCGCTCCTTCTTCGCAATTTGCCGTTACCAGCATACCACAACGAGATTAGAAGAACGTAAAAACCGGTGCTCGATTCGCACGGTTGTTTGTCGCTCAGTGCAACCGTTCAGCCTTGGGGAAATCGGCCGCGGATGACAGCGGATGTGCACGGATTTTTGGGATCCAACGCTGAGGCAGAAGGACATCCATCGCCCGCTTCCCGTTTCCCGTGGCGGCGCTGTGCCTTATTCGTCATCCTGGGCAATCAAATCTTCTGGAATTTGCTCGACCACACTCCCCAAATGCTGCCAGGCTTCGTCTTCGTGCTGCCAGGGCGAGCGGCTGCGCTTCACGAATTGCCGCAGGGCATGAATTTGCCAATGCAGCCGCTGCGATTTGAGCATGTAGGCCAGGGCAAGGCTGAACGCCACCGCGCCCACAATGCCCACCACCGTCCAGAAAATTGCCAGCCACCACATGTGTTCACCCTCCCTGCTTCGTCATCCACGCCGCCACCACTGCGGGCAGGTGGTAAATATCCTCAATGACGGCGTCGGCTTCCCGAGCCTGCTCCGGGTTGGCTTCCCGCGTCACCCACACGGTGCGGAAACCAGCGGCACGCGCCCCGGCAAGGTTTTGCCAGCGGTCATCGACCAGCACCGTTGCGGAAGGCAACGGGTTGCCCGCGATGGCAAGCGCCCGGCGGTACGCTTCCGGCCTGGGCTTCGGCCACAAACCGGTGGCGAAGATGTCGATGATGCCTTCCAGCAGGTCTTCCACACCCAGCAGCGCAAGCACACGGCGGGCGTGGGGGGCATCGGCATTGGTGAACACCCACCGCTCGCCGGGTAACCTTTGCAGGGCTTCCCGCAGGGCAGGGTCGGGGGCGAGGTAATCGGTCAGCCGCAGGTCGTGGGTAAAGGCGAAATAATAGACATTATCACGATTAAAAATAGGTTTTACGCAGTCGACATAATATAATAGAGCCATGAACGCTCCAAAGGTAGATGAACTGGACTACATTCAATTTTTGGTGGCTGCGCAGCGAGTA
>JALVOR010000275.1:9839-10815 GCA_027026295.1 Anaerolineales bacterium
CCGCGACCAAGTCATGGAAACCTGTTGTGGCTTGCACAACTTCCGATTGAACTTCAGACCCTGGCACTATGACCCTGTCCCTACTTAAACCGTGATAATGTCTAATCTTCGGGGTCGGCCACGGCAGGGAATTCCGCCAGCAGCCCCCGTAGCGTGGTGCCATAAGCCGCCACCAGCCGACGGCGCAGCGCCCAGGCATCTGCCTCGCTCAGCCCAAGCCGTGCCTGCAAATAGCGGGTAATGCGCTGGCTGATGGCCGGCCACAGGCCCGTGCGGTCGGTGTAAAGAGTGCCGTCCAGGTCGAGAAACCATACCGTCATGGGGGAATTGTACTATAGTCGGATAGTCAGGTAGTCGGGTAGTCGGGGAAGCGCGAGGCAAGCCTGCACTTTCCGCAGGGCTTTGCCCATCTGTGCTCAGCGGCGAAATCGGTGGATTTCCCCCACGAGGGCTTATAATTGGGGGCGCAACGGACATTCTTTTTCAGGAGTTAACCCCATGCGCGCGGTAGATATCATCATCAAGAAACGGGACAGGCAAGAACTGACCACCGAGGAAATCAGTTTTTTCATCGAAGGCTACACTCGCGGCGACATTCCCGACTATCAGGCAGCAGCGTGGGCGATGGCGGTGCTGCTCAACGGCATGACGCCGCACGAAACCACCGACCTCACCTTAGCGATGGCGCATTCGGGCGATGTGCTCGACCTTTCGGGCGTAGTGGATATCGCCCTCGACAAACACTCCACCGGCGGCGTGGGCGACAAAACCACCCTGGTGGTGCTGCCCATGGTGGTGGCGGCGGGGCTGCCCGTGGGGAAAATGTCGGGGCGCGGGCTGGGCTTCAGCGGCGGCACCCTCGACAAAATGGAATCCATCCCCGGTTATCGCACCGACTTGAGCACCGAGGAGTTCCTGCGACAGTTGCGCGAAGTGGGCATTGTGCTCACCGGCCAGTCGGCTGACCTCGCCCCCG
>JALVOR010000276.1 GCA_027026295.1 Anaerolineales bacterium
TTGAATGTAGTCCAGTTCATCTACCTTTGGAGCGTTCATGGCTCTATTATATTATGTCGACTGCGTAAAACCTATGTGAATTGACGAAGTAATGCTTCACGAATCACCTTATTTCTGTATTTTCTGCGGTGCTGCTGTGGTTTTCAATCTGCGGTCTCGCTTTGCCAGGGCTGAACAGTTCTACCAACACCAAAAGCACTGAGGAGAATTATGGGCGTTGCCGACCAAAAAGTCACTTTCGACCGCTATATGTTCGTGCCGCGCACGTTGATCTTCCTGACCCGCGACGACGAGATTTTGCTGATGAAAGGCGCTCCAACCAAGCGCCTGTGGGCAAACCGCTACAACGGCATCGGGGGGCACGTGCAGGCAGGGGAAGACATCCTCACTGCAGCCCGGCGGGAACTGCGCGAAGAAACCGGCCTGGAAGCCGACCTCTGGCTGTGCGGCGTGGTCACAATTGACACCGGCCCACGGGCGGGCGTGGCGCTGTTCGTGTTTCGCGGGGAACCCTGCCAGCCCAACGCACCGCTGGCATCGTCGGACGAAGGAACCGCCGCATGGGTGCCGTTGAACACCTGGCACACACTGCCGTTAGTGGAAGATTTACCAACGCTGCTCCCCCGGGTGCTGGCAATACCGCAGGGCGCACCGGTTTTCTTCGCCCAATACACTTACGACGACGAGGGGCAATTGCACATCGCGTTTTCGCCCTCCCCGTGACAATCCACAGAGATTGGCGCAGATAGGGATGAGAAGCGGATTGACTGACAAAATTCCGCCCCATAGCCAATCTCTCCTATCCCCCGATGAGCCTCGCCCGGCCTTCAACTTCGCTCAGGCCAGGCGCTCGACTCATCTGCCCCGCCGCGACTATGCTAAAATAAAGCCTCGGCTGCAAGCCCCCCGACAGGGCAACGAGCATTTGTATGGATGAACAAACCTTTACCCCACCCCAACGTACCGGCGTCTTGTTCCAACTTGCCGCGGCAGCACTTTTTGCCGCGGGTGCCGGCTACCTCTACTACCGGGCAGCCCTGCTATCCATCGGCGCGCCGTTTCTGCTGGTGCTCATTGCAGCCATTATCCTCACGCTCCCTGTGCCTTTCCTGCTTTATGGCTTTTATGCCCTGCAACGGTCGGCTTACACCGTGAACCGCGACAAAATCATATTGAAATGGGGCTGGTGGGTCGAGGAAATCCCCATGACTGCCGTGCAATGGGCACAAACACCCGCAGGGCTGGAGGCGCCCCTGCCCCTCCCGCGGCTGCGCTGGCCGGGGCACGTCATTGGTGTGCGCGCCACTCCTACTGGCACGTTCACCTTCATGGCCTCCGGTACCGAAAACCCGGTCGTCCTTGCCACCGAAAACGGCTGGTATGTACTTTCCCCAGAAAACCCTCATGCGTTTCTGAAGGCCTTCCGCCATGCCGCCGAGCAAGGCACCCTGGAACCCACCGCGGCGCGTTCCCAACGCCCCAGTTACTGGCTGACCACGATCTGGCGCGACCGCTGGGCGCGCGCCTTGCTGCTTTCCGCATGGCTGCTCTCACTGTTGGCACTGGTCTGGAGCAACCTCGCGGCTTCAGGCTGGTCTTTGCCCAACACCTCGCCCTCGCCTGATGCCGTGGTCAAAGCCGTGTTGCTCGCCATCGCCGCATGGCTGGCACAGGGCCTGAACCTGGGGTTGGGACTGTTTGCCTACCAATCGCCGCGACGGCGGGCAATGGCATATCTGATCTGGCTGGCCGGCGCGCTGGCTGCCGCGGGCTTCCTTGCCTCGGTAGGCGTGGTGCTGCTTAGGGGGCAGGGATGAACGCCGCCACGCAACTCGCTTTAGGCTGGATAGCGGCGGCAGCGATTGCTCTCGCCGCTTATCGCGCCCGCTCGCTGAACCGCGGCGGGGCGGCGGCGGCTTTCGTCGTTGGCGGGCTTACCTTTGGCTTTGGCGGCTGGGCGTGGGCGCTGCTGTTGCTGGCATTCTTCGTTTCTTCCAGCGCCCTTTCGCACCTCTTTCGGCAACGCAAACACACCCTGAGTGAAAAATTTTCCAAAGGGCACCGACGCGATTGGGGGCAAGTTGCCGCCAACGGCGCGCTGGCAGTGGCTTTGGCGGCTGTTCACGCCTGGCACCCCGAAAGCCGTTGGGTATGGCCTGCCTTTGCCGGGGCCTTGGCGGCGGTCAACGCCGACACCTGGGCAACCGAAATCGGCGTGCTGGCGCGCAGTGCACCGCGTTACATCCTCAACGGGAAAACGGTGCCGCGAGGAACCTCTGGCGGGGTTTCCCTTTTGGGATTTGGCGCTGCCCTGGCAGGCGCGGCGCTCATCGGGGTATGCGCGCTGGCGGGGGAAGTTTCCCAGCAACTGGCGCTCGCCGTAACCTTCGGCGGCTGGCTGGGCGCGCTGGTGGATTCCGTGTTGGGGGCCACGGTGCAGGCCATGTATTTCTGCCCCCAATGCCAAAAGGAAACCGAGCACACCCCGCGGCACACCTGCGGCACCCCCACCGTGTGGCGGCGCGGCTGGCGCTGGATGAACAACGATGTGGTCAATTTCATCGCCTCCATCGTGGGGGCAATTGCCGCCGTGGTGCTGAGCATGTAACCGAAAACCGCTCCAACCAAAAAGAGGCTGCCGAAAATGGCAGCCTCTTTGGTCTTTTGGAAAACCACGTCACGGTTGCGGCTTCAGGCGGAAGTTGACCAGCACAATGTTTTCATCGCAATTGTCGTGGGTATCGAAGTAAACCAGCGGCGAAATCGGCAGGCCGTTGGGGTCGAACAACTGCACATAAAGCGTCTGTTCGCTGGCAACGAGATGCGTGGAAAGTTGCAATTCGTAACCGCCCGGGCCAAAGTTGGTTGCCGTCCCGCTGATCGTAAACAGTTCCACCGGCGTATCGGCCAATTCGCCGCGTACCATCACGTTGACCACCACCGGTTTGCCGCTGGCATCGAGCACCTGCCCGGCAACGCTCAACCAGTTACACCCTGCATCGGCGTGGAAGATCTTGCTGGTGGTGTAAGTGGGCGACCCGGGTTGCAGTTCATACGGGAACGGCGTGGGGGTAAGCGTCGGCGGCGCAGGCAACGGCGTGGGGGTGTCTGTGGAGGAAACCGTGGGGGTCACCGTAGGAACAGGCGTCCACGTCGGCGGCAACGTCATCAAGGGCAAGGTTGCGGTCGGCGAAGGCAGACTTACCACCGCAGGCAGCGTGGGCGGCGGAAAAGGATTGAACGGCACGTAGGGGTTGACGAAAACCATGGCAAAACCCGCCAACATGCACAGCGTCAGCAACAAAAACACCACCGTCAAAACATTCCAAAGCAGCCCCTCATCAGGCCGTTTGCGTTTCTTCGGTTCTTCTTCGTCGATGAAATCCAGGGACATAATAACCCTCTCCTAACTAAGGCGTCGACGTGAGGAGAATATGAATCGTGCTTTCTGACCGCCGTTTTTGAAGCCAATCCTCAACGGCTCTCAACTGCAAACGGCGCAAAGCGTCATGGGAAAGCGGACGCTCTTCGCGGGCTTCCACACGGACAATATGATAGCCCAGCGGCGTTTCCACAATATCACTGACCTGACCGAGGGCAAGGGCAAACGCAGCGTCTTCGATGGCCTTTTGGGTCACATAGCCTTTGGGAAACCATCCCAAATCCCCGTGCCCCTCAGGGTCGTAAGCGGCAGCCAGGTCGTCGAAATCTTCCCCATGCTGTAAACGTGCCAGAACCTTTTCGGCTTCTTGTTTATTATATACGAAAATCTGCCGCGCATGGACTTGTTCGGCTTCGGTGGGCACAGTTTGGGCAATCTGCTGCACCATCCACGCGGCGGCTTCGCTCTGCGCATAAGCCTGCAGGAAAGCCTCGCGGGTATAACCCTGCGCGCTGAGGAAGTCCATCAACGCCTCCTCGCTGCCCGCCTGTTCCACCGCCTGCGCCCAAAGGGCTTCCTCACCCGGCGGCTGGTAACCGTGCAGGAAAGCCGCCTCGGCAAGCAACATGCGGTCAATCAAGTCGTTCAGCACCCACTGAGGGGTGTTCTCAGGCGTTGCCATTTCCGTGCCAACCTTGGCCTGGGCAGCCGAAAAGCGGGCATACTCGGCTTGAAACATCGCCAGCGGGATGGGCGTGCCATTGACGGTGGCTGCCAAGGGCACCGGCGTGGGCGAGGGCTGAAAAGGTGTGGCCGTCGCCGAGGGCTGCGGTTGGGGTGAAGTCGCCCCTGCCGCCGGCTTCCCGCAGGAAGCCAGCCCCAGCAGCAACAGCACAACCGCAAAAAACCAGAGGGAACGTTTGAATTCATTCATAGCGAATCGGCTGTACATCGTCCCGCGGCGTGGGGGGCGTGCGCCGCAGGCCGCGGGGGTAATAGAAAGTCTGCCGCAGTTGGTCGGTGAGGGGTGTTGCCGCCATGCGGTAGCCGCGATAAGTGCCCCAAAATTGCATGAAACGGAACCAGAAAATACTCGCCAGATTGCGCCACAGCACCCGCTGGGCAGCGGCGTGGTAGAGGTCGCTAACCACATTGCCGGTAAACAGACGCACAAAATCCCAGAGCGAAAAATGCGCTTCGGGGTAAATGCGCTTGAAAGCCATGGCCTCGCGGCGGTAACGGTTGAACACCTTGCGGGGCGTCTCTTCGTGCACATGGATGATTTCCGCCTCGGCCACATAAGCCAGGTAATAGCCCTGCGCCAACGTCCAGTGCGCCCAGGCCAAATCCTCGAGGCCGGTGAGGGTTTCATCGTAGGGGTGCTGCTCCCACAGTGCGCGGCGGATGGCGGCGTTGGCGTTGTTGCAGAAGGGGTGTTCCTGCTGCAAGTTCGAGATTTCGGGGAACCAGCGGGCGAAAATCTGGTGCTCGGAAAACTTGGTGCGGTGATCGCCGCGCTGTTTGCCATAGGTCAGCGCCACTTTGGGGTCGTCGAAGGGCGCCATCAGGCGTTCCAGCCAATCGGGGTAAACCGGATAGACGTGGGCGCTTGCCATCACGATGAATTCCCCGCGGGCGTGCTGAATGCCCAAATTGAGCGAGCGGCCAAAAGTGAATTCCTCCGGGCGAATGTGCACCACCTTGACCGGATAGCGGCGGGCAATCGCCACGGTGGCATCGGTAGAGCCGGAATCCACCAGGATGATCTCGAAGTCCCGCACGGCCTGCTGCATGATGCCTTCCAGCAGGCGGCCAATGTGCTTTTCCTCGTTATAAGCACGGATGACAATGGAACAACGGGGGTGGTTGGACATCGTTGCACCTGTTTTACGGTCTGAATTCATAAAGGGTCATACGCAAACCGTCGTACGCATCGGTCGCAATCGGTTGCAAATGGTTGGCAAAAATGTGCCGATAGGGTTCGGCCTGGGTCAGCCAGTAATTCCCAACGACATATTTCAACCCCTGCGCCTGCAAATAGGCGCTGCCCTGCCCTGCCTGCAGCGCCTGCAAATAGGCCAGCGGAGCAATCAGGCCATCCAGGTTGAGGATTTTCCGCTCAGGGGTGAAATAAGCCAATGCGCCGGTGCCGCTTGCTCCGAGAACGTCATCGGGCCGGGTACGGGCTTCCACCCAGCGGGCTTGCTGCAAATAGACGTGCAGGTGGTCGTTCTGCAGCGGGTAAGCGCGCCATGCCCAGCGCAGGAAAGCAACGCTCATCAGCACCACCGCAACCGCGGTCAGCCCGGCAAGGGCGCTTTGCCAGCGGAGGAAGCCCGCCGCGAGGGAAAACAGCCATTGCAACAGGAAAGCAGCCAGCAGCGCGGCGATGACGATTTCCGCCGACCAGTACCAATCGCGCAAGGGGCTCAAGCCCGAACACACTTTGAGGTAGCAGGCGTGGAACAAGGTGCCCCAGAGCATGAAATCCAGCGCGGCGCGGCGGAAAGTTGCCCGCAGGCGCGTTTGCTTCTGCCAGAACCACCAGCCGAAAGCCAGCGCCGCCGCGCCCATCACCCCCGCGCCTGCAAGGTGGGGTGCCCACGCCCCGGCATAATGCCGCATCAAAGGATACCACTGCGTGAGCGGTGTGTGCAAGAACCTCCCCATCGTGTGAACAAGGCAGTAGCGCCACGCCCGCCCGTAAAACGTGCCGTCCAGCCCGCCCCACCACATCTTGACCTGGGAACTCACCGGCAGCCACGTGCCCACGGCAAGGCGGCTCCACAGCAGGAACGCACCCACACTTACAAAGCCGGGCAGGCCAAAGGCCAGCGCCAGCCGCAGCATCTGCCGCCAATCCACCCGGGCACGCCGCCAGCGAGCAAGCAGCATCAGCCCCGCCACGGCCACCAGCAGGGCGTTATCCAGCCGGGCAAGCATGGCAAAGGCCGCCGTTAGCCCTACCACGGCCACCGCCCGCGGGTCGGTTTCCCGCCGGGTGCGTTCCATGGCCGCCAACGCCGCCCAAAAGGTCAGCAGCCCCAACACGCTGAGGGCACTTTCCATGCCGCCGGCCACCACCTGCAAATAAAGCCGCCGCGTCAGCAGCCAAGCGCCCAACACCAGCAGCACCGCCGCCGCGCCGAAATGCCGCCGCCCTTCGCGGTAAAACACTGCCACTGCCCCGCCCAGCAGCAGCCCCACCAGCACCAGCACCAGCCGCAGGGGCAAAATCAGGTCACCACGCGCCACGGCAAACACAGGCAGCAGCAATGCCATCCAGAGGGGGTGAAAACCATTGGTCGGGCCGGTGCCGTCAAAGGTTGGGCCGCGCCCCGCCACAATGTTTTGCGCCGTCTTGAAATAGTAAAAGGCGTCGTCAAAGTGAAACCATTTCAGAAACGAATTGGCAGAGGTGCATGCCAGGTAAACCTGCACGCCCACCAACACCGCACCCACCAGCAGGGCAAGGGCGGCGTAAAGCCTTCCGTAGCGCGATGCGGATGCAATGCCCTCAGCAACTGCTTTCGTACCGCGGGCAGCACCCTCACCCCTCAAGCCGCCTGACGGCGGCTTTCTCCCCTCTTCCACCGGGAGAGGGGAGAAACGGCGAGCGAAGCGCGCCAAAGTGGGGTGAGGGCGAAACCATGCCACAACGCTTTGCACCCTGCAGTGAAGCGTGCGGGCATTCATCCGCCTTCCTCCGCGTCATCGGGCAGCACCAACGCGCCGCCTTCCAGAATGCCCGCCCGCAGCACCCGCATGGTGGCGCTGTTTTCCGGCAGCAGGGCTTCGGGGGCAAAGGGCTTTAGGCGCACATAGCCGCGCTGCCAGGGGTGTTCCTGCAGGAAGGCATCGAAGGGCAGCGAAACCTTGTAGAGTTGGTAATAAAGGAAGCGGCGGGCATTGCGCCGAAATTCGGGCGGGGCAGGCACCTCATCGCCCGCGGCGCGCAAAAAGGTCTCGGCCTGCTCGCGGTAGGCTTCCAGCGTTTGCGGGAAGAACACGATGGGATACTGGGTAAAGCGCGCTTTCCCGCCGCAGAGCACGGCTTTGCCCAAGAGCACGGCTTCCAGCCCAATGGTGGAGTTATAGACCATCACGAACTTGGCGCGGCGAATCAGGTCGTAGGAGTTGAGGAATTCCTGGGAATCCACAAAGACCACGTTGGGCAGGTCGGCGACGCCGCGGCGCTGCACCCAATCGCGCACGCTTTCCCGCGCTGCCTTGCCCGGGCGCTGCTCGTCGGGGTGCGCCCGAATCACGAACAGGGTTTCAGGGTGGGCGCGGATGATTTCCAGCACCGCATCCAGCCACGCGAACATATGGGGGAAGACCACATTGGCGTGGGGCTGGCTGGTGTCGAAAATCACATTGGTAAACACCGGCACAATCTGGCGGAAGCCCGCGGCCTTGCGCAGGAAGCCTTCGTCGAGGCCGCGCATTTCAGGCCAGAAGCGGATGCCCGCCATGGTGAACTCGCCCTGGAAGCGGCGGCTGAGGTAGGCATCGAGGCGGGCATTTTGCGCCGGGGTGAGGTCAAAATCATCGGGGATGGCGATGGGGTAAGCGGTGGCTTCGCCCTCGGTGAAATAGGCCGTGAGGGGGCGCAGGCCGACTTCGTGGGTCAGCACGCGAATACCGCGCTGCTGCGCTGCCCAGCGCGCCGTGGCTTCGGGGAAGAACTGCCCGTTGAACACTACCACGGTTTGCGGCTGGGTTTCGTCCAGCAGCGCGCCGAAATCCTGCGCTACCTGCCACGCCGAGCGGATGAACTCGCGATAGAAGGTACGGGTGATCTCGTCGTCGTGCAGGGTATGGCAGCGCAAGCGCCAGCGCAGCCCCGGCAGCACCAGCGCCCCCAACGGCACGCCCTCATAGGTGAATGCCTGCAACGCCTCCACGCCCAGCCCCTCCAGCGCGGCATCCAACCCTGCGTGGGGATGGAACGTGAAAGGACGGACGGGCATGGCGGTGTAAATGCGCCCCGAATGGCGCACGCAGGCATCACACGGGGGGGCTTTGGCGGGGTCGTCGGGGTCGGCGCCCAAAATGCAGCGGCTCATGCCGCGCTGACAGAGGAACTGCACCACCGGCACGCCCTGCAGCCGCAGGCTCCACGCGGCCAGCAGTTGGAAAGCCGCGTTCTGGCTCAACCCCCAAATGCGGGTGGAGGTGTTGAAGAACACCACCGGCCTTTGGGCTGGGTCGGGGCGGGCTTCCCGGGCGACGCGCTGCGCCATTTGCCGCAACCGCGCCCATGCCAGGGCTTCATCGGCCTTGCGTTGCCAGCGCTGGAACATCATCGCTTTTCCGGACACTCAACTATTGCAGCCCCACCCGCCGCAGTTTGCGCAGGGCGGGCATTTCGGATTCGTACACCCGTTTGACGCCGTCGCCCAAGGCGCGCTCGGTGACACGGATGTATTTCACCAGTTTCTGCAGGCCGCCCGGCTCCACCGAGGCCGCCTGGTCGCTGCCCCACATGGCGCGGTCGAGGGTGATGTGGCGTTCCACCATGCACGCGCCCAGCGCCACCGCCACGGCAGTCGTCACCAGCCCCACCTCGTGCCCCGAATAGCCAATCGGCACCTCGGGGAATTCCTGCTGCAGGGTCTGAATCATCCGCAGGTTGAGTTCGTCGGGCTCGCAGGGGT
This sequence comes from Anaerolineales bacterium, assembly GCA_027026295.1. Classification (GTDB taxonomy): domain Bacteria; phylum Chloroflexota; class Anaerolineae; order Anaerolineales; family DRMV01; genus DRMV01. The sequence continues at coordinate 9,043 of JALVOR010000276.1, forward strand.
AGGTGCTGGTGGCGTGCATAATGACCAGGTTGTCGGTGCCGATGACTTCCACCGCGGCGCGGATCTGCGCCATGGTGGACATGCCTGTGGAAATGATCATCGGCCTGCCGGTGGCACGCACGTGCCGCAGCAGGTCGTGGTCGGTCAGCGACGCCGAGGGAATTTTGTACGCGACCGGCTCGAACTGCTCCAGGAAATCCACCGAAGGCTCGTCCCACACCGAGGCAAACCAGGTGATGCCCTTTTCACGGCAGTAGCGGTCGATCTCCTGATATCCATCCTGCCCAAATTCCACCTTATGGCGATAATCAATGTAGCGGATGTAACCCCAGGGGGTTTCGCGCATCTTGTCCCACTGGTCACGGGGGGTGCAGATTTCGGGGGTGCGCTTCTGGAATTTGACCGCGTCCACCCCCGCCTTGACTGCGGCATCGATGAGCAGTTTGGCAATGTCCACACTGCCGTTGTGGTTGATGCCGATTTCGGCGATGATGTAGGTCGGATGGCCGTCGCCTACCAGACGGTCGCCGATGCGAATTTCAGGGGACATGGAAGAACCTCCAAACGAAGGGATAGGTCAATCCACCGATTTCACCGATGGACACCGATTTGGCTGAAGCAAAGTTTTGCGCTCATCATCGCGCTTCCGCTCAGGACATTGATTTTGAAACATGCTATGCCGCGGCGTCAAGGCGATCAAGGATAAGGTCGCAGAGTTCGCGCACCGCGCCGTGGCCGCCGGGTTTGGAAAGCACCCAGTCGGCGGCGCGCTGCACCTGGGGGTGGGCGTCGCCCACGGCTACCGCCCAGCCGACTTCCTCGAAGGCAGGCAGGTCGTTGACGTCGTTGCCCGCGAACACGGCTTCCGCCGCGGGGATGCCATATTCTTCCAACAGCGAGCGCATGGCCGCGGCTTTATCAGTAACGCTTTGGAAAACAGGCACGCCCAGTTTGCGGGCCCGGGCCGCGACCACCGGGTTGGTTTCCCGCGAGAGGATGACCACCTGCACCCCGGCTCCCCGCAGGCGGGCAATGCCAAAGCCGTCGCCGCGGTGGGCGGCCACCATTTCGCGCCCGTTTTCGTCCACCCACACGCGGTCGTCGGTGAGGGTGCCGTCGAAATCCAGCACCACCAGGCGAATCTTTTGCGGCATGGGGCGCGGCTTGCGCCCCGGCCACACCATCGGCATCCCGACATGGCGCACCAGCCACTCCGCCCACATCCAGTCTAAGGGGGTGTCCAAATCCACGGTGTATTCCCGCGCCAGCACCACGGGCAAAACAATCCTGCCGCTCATGCTTCCCGCGACGAACACCCGCGGGCGGATGACATCGATGTGGCCGGTTTGCCAGTAGGTCGGCGGCAGGCTCTGGCGGGGGGCGTTGTAAGGTTCGGCAATGCCGGGCACTTCCAGCAGGGGCGTCATGCGGCCATCTTCGGCAATGCGCCACATTTTGTGGGGGTTTTGGCCGGAAGGCACCACGCCGCGCACCGAGTCGGCTTCCGGGTGCTGCTGCAGCAGGTTTACGGCGCGGTCAATCAGGTCGGGCGGGCGCACCGGCGTGGTCGGGCGCAGTTGTACCACCAGGTCGGGGCGGTAGCCTTCGTGCTCTTCCAGCCACGCGAGGGCGTGGGTGAAGACCGGCAGGTCGGGGGTGGCGTCCTGGGCAAGTTCGGCGGGGCGGCGAAAGGGCACCTCCGCGCCGTATTCCCGCGCCACGGCGGCGATTTCATCGT
>JALVOR010000277.1 GCA_027026295.1 Anaerolineales bacterium
CCCCCACCCCGACATGGTGGCAGCCCCTGCCGGGCACCACGTGGCAAATCCAGATCGACGGCAACGGCATTGACTTTGCCTACCCCGCCGAAGCCTACGATGTTGACCTTTTCGAGACGCCTGCCGAGACCATCGCCGAACTACACCGCTTAGGGCGCAAGGTGATTTGCTACTTCAGCGCCGGTTCCTACGAAAACTGGCGCCCCGATGCCGCCGCTTTCCAGCACACTGGCGTGATTGGCAACCCCCTCGCCGATTGGCCGGGGGAATACTACCTCAACATCCGTCGCATGGACGTGCTCGCGCCCATCATGACCGCCCGCATGGATTTGGCGGTGCAGAAGGGCTGTGATGCAGTGGACCCCGACAATGTGCAAAATTTTACCGAGCCGAGCGGCTTCGACCTGAGCGCCGCCGACCAACTGGCTTACAACCACTGGCTGGCAGCGGAAGCCCACGCCCGCGGCCTCGCCGTGGGGCTGAAGAACGACCGCCCGCAAATTCCCGATCTGGTGGACGATTACGACTTCGCCGTGGACGAGGAATGCTTCACCTACGACGAATGTGCGCCGCTGGAAGCCTTCATTGCTGCCGGAAAAGCGGTTTTTGAGATAGAATATGAAACCACGCCGGAAATCTGCAGTCAGGCCAACACGATGGGCTTTTCGGTGCTCATCAAACCGTTGGAACTCAGCGCCGAGCGCTACGACTGCTTGCAGGACACTCACAACTAACCCAAGGAGCCGACCATGGTAAGCCAAGACCTGCTGGAAATCCTCCGCTGCCCCGTGTGCGTGCAAGAGGGCAAAGGCGAACTGGAACTCGTGAAGGAAACCTGGCTGGTGTGCCGCGACTGCGGGCGCAAATACCCCATCCGCGACGACATCCCCGTGATGTTAGTGGAAGAGGGCGACAAGTGGCAGGCCACGGCGGTGGAAGACCTGCCCGACCCCAACGCCGAGGCATGAGGCAAGCCATGTCGGCGCTGGAAGCCTTCCGCACGGCCATCGCCGCGGGCGACGACGAAGCCACGGAGCGCGCGGCGCAGGCGCTGATTGCCGCCGGGGAAAGCGCCGTACCCGACCTGCTGGCGTTGAGCCGCGCCGACAACCCCGAAACCCGCTGGTGGGCACTGCGCGTCCTTGCTGAAATCGTACACCCCAAAGTGCCGCCCCGCCTGCGGGAAGCCCTGCACGACCCCGACCCGGCGGTAAGGCAGGTGGCTGCCTTAGGGCTGCGCCACCAGCCCACCGCCGATGCCGTGCCCGACCTCGCCGCCCTGCTCGCCCACGACGATCGCCTGCTGGCACACCTCGCCGCCGACGCCCTGGCCGCCATCGGTGAACCCGCCACCGATGCCCTCGTGGATACCCTGCAAAACGGTGCTCCCGCCGCGCGCATCGAGGCCGCCCGCGCCCTCGCCCAACTCGGCGACAAGCGCAGCATTCCGGCACTCTTTGAAGCCCTCGACAGTCCTTCGCCCCTCGTAGAACACTGGGCCAACGAAGGGCTGGAACGCATGGGCGTGGGCATGGTGTTCTTCAACCCCAAGGGGGGATAAAAGGCTTCCTTGCAGAAAAACGCCCATGTGGGAAAAACGCAACTTCCTTCTGCCCCTCATCCTGCTCGTGCTGCTGGTCGCCGCGGGCTGGCGTTACGCTGCGCCTATTGACAAAGTGCTCGATATCGGCTTCGCCGACGAAACCCTCTACCTGCGGGAAGGGCTGCACCTTTCGTGGCACGGCCTGCATACCATGCGCGCGCCGCTTTACGCCCTGTGGTATCGGGGGTTGGCGTTGTTCGTCCACGACCCCATGGCGCTTTACGACCTCAACCTGCGGCTGCAAATCATCCTCCTGCCCCTCAGCCTCTTTTTGGCGCTCATTTGGGCAGGACTTCCGCCAGCGGCTGCTTTCGTGGTGGCGTGGGCATGGCTGCTGACCGACGCCAACCTGGAACCCTGGCCGCGGGTGAGCGCATTCGCCTGGATTTTGCTTCTGGCGGGGATAGGGTGGCAGCGCCGCTTTCCGGAAAACTGGAAGGGCTGGACGGGGCTGCTCATCCTTACCGGGCTGAGCATGTATGCCCGCCCCGAGATGATGTTGGCCTTTGCCCTGTTGATCGCCCTCGCAGTGTGGCAGCGCCGCCGCCACAAGGCCGCCCTCCGCAAAGTCGTTGCGGGCGTACTCCTCTTTGGCCTCCTGGCGGGCGTGCTGTTCGGCTCGCCCAACGAAAAGAACCGCCTGTTCGAGGCTTTCGGCCAGCATTTCGCCTTCCGCTGGCAAAAGGAATACCTGCCCAACGGCACCCCGTGGAACCACTGGCGCGCCGCTATTGACAAGGCTTTCGGCCCCAATGTTCACACCGTGGCCGGCCTGTTCCGCGCCAACCCGCAAAAGGTGTTCGCACACATCCACGCCAATGCGGTGGATGCCGTTTCCCGCTGGGGCAAACTGCTGTTTTCTCACACCCCCTATATTCTCAAGCGCCACTCCCTGTGGGAAGGCATCCTCTGGGCGCTCCTCTTCGCGGGGCTGGCGGTTTGGCAGGCATGGCGCAAACGGCGGCAAAAGGACTTCTGGAAAGGCTACGGCCTGCTCTTGCTGATGGAAACCGCCCTCGCACTGCCTATCATCGGCAGCGTGCTCTTCATTTACCCCCGATTGCATTACTTGCTTGGCCTGACGCTGCTGGTGTGGTTCGCATGGGCTGTGCTGGTCTTCGCTCCTCCCAACCGCCTCGCAGCAATGCCTTCACCTTCCCCCCGCCGGTTCTGGACGGTCATCGCCATGGCCGCTTTGCTTACCGCCACCACGCCCCCCGCCACGGAACATTTCGGCTACCAGCCCATTCTGGAAACACGCGAAAGCCTGCTGACCTTGCGTGCATTACAGCAGGAAGGCGTAGACATGGTGGGTGTACCGCCAGAAACGCGAAAAAACGACATGGACGTTTATCTGCCGGAGCAGAAACACATTCCCGTTGACCCTGCCACCTTCTCACCGCAAGCCTTCCCGCAGATGGACGCGATGATGTTTTCCAAAGGGCAGCAATGGCTCAACGATGCTGCTTACCGCAAGCGCATGATGGTTTGGGCGCGAGAAGGCTGGCAGTCGCTGTGTTCCACCCGCCGCTTTTACATCGTGCTGACCCGCATTCCGCCGCCAGCCGGCAGCGTGCCCATGCAGCCGTGCTTCGGGAAACCCTGAAAAGGGATAGATTGGCGCGTTCATCCTTCTGCCGTCTGCATACCCAACGACATCAAGGCAGGCACGAACGGCCCCATAGCAGCGGCAAGCAAGCACATCGCGCCGCCGAAGAGAAACCATGTTTGCAGGCCAATATGGTCGGCCAGCGGGCCTGCAACCGCCAGCCCGACCGGCGACATCACCGACGAAGCGCTTGCCAGCAGGCTGAACACCCGCGCCTGCATATCGGGCGCAACGGCTTCCTGTAACACAGCCATAATTGGCCCATTGGTGATGGGTTGCATGATGCCGACAAGGGCAACGCCCGCCAACGCCAGCCCAAAAGCCGTTGCCGGTGCCATCCCTACCAACAGCACCCCAATGCCCAAGCCCGCCATCCCCAGCATCGAGGTCATCATTTTGCGTCGGAAGCCGCCCCATACCC
>JALVOR010000278.1 GCA_027026295.1 Anaerolineales bacterium
AACCTATCGCTGCCGAGCGGGGTGAGCTCCACGCCCTCGACGCCATCGAGGATGCGGACGAGCTCTTTGGTGCCCCAGCCTGCTTCACGCAGGGCCTCGAACGAGAGCCCCGCGGCCAGCCGGCCAGCGGCAGTTTCGATTTTTTCCTGCACCCGCGCTGCCAGCGGGCGCATGTCACGGGGGATCCAGTAGCGGATGAGCGGTTTTCGGGGCATTGCAACACCTCAGTGGGGGAGGGGGGGAGGATGCTTATTTCAAAAGGGCGAGCAAGCGGTTGACCTCAAAGTAAAAGTCCAGGGAGGAACCATCACGTTCGACGAATGTCGCCCAGGCATCTTTGCCTGTTTGCGTTTCCCATTCGCGAATGGCATCGCCGAATTGTTCTTGCAATGCTGGTGTGCCTTTAACGATCATGCCGCCGTGCCCGCCATACGATAAGGGCGGCGTACACAATCCACGGCGGTGCAATGCAGTAAGCGTGCGCCCGCTTACCGTTGTGTTCGGGTCGTCAAGAGCACACCAATGCCCGTCAATGGCTTCTATCTCTGAGAAATACAAAATGACGAGTGCTCGCACCATTGCTGGACTAAATTTCGTCATCGTTGAATTCCCTTTCCGCACAGGTAGCGGGCGTTAGCCCACCCTTCGATGGGGGCGGTTACGTATAGCCACGTTGCCCCATCGCCGGAAGTCTGCGGGGAGCGAGAAGACACCCTGACTTCTTGCCCTTCGTACACGGCAGCCAGGGCATAGCATTGCACGCCGGGGCAGGCGCGCAAGTTCAAAGCGCCTTTGTCATACCCTGTGCAGACCACCATGCTTTCTTCGCTTTTGTCCGTGACGGGGGAGGGAGATGGGGTCCCGCGGGTTTCAGCGGTAGGGGAAGCGATACTGCTGGCGGTGGTGGGAGCGGGCATGGCGGTTGGCGCGAGGTGAAGCGGGTCGATGTGCATGGTGCAGCCCGACAGAACCAGGAGTACAAAAGCCAACCAAAACAGTTTAGTCTTCATCGTTTTCGTTCCTGATGACCACAATGCGATAGCGGGCGTGTTGCCCGTCGAGGTCGGTCACGAAGGTGGGTACCCCGGCCCGGTGCAGCGAAGCCAATGCTGCCTCCGTCAACCGGTGCGCTTCCGTTGGGGTAGGGGGGCGGCGTTCCCCTCGACGGCGCACGTTGACCGCACGGCTGCCAGGGGAACGCCAGGGGAGAGAGCGCAGGGCAGCGGCTATTCGTCGAAAGGGGAAACGCCATCTCCCTCTTGCGGTATAATGTTGCTTGGGTCGCGCCCGTGTCCGTTTTGACCGGGCGTGACCGTTGCAACGGTGGGCGAGAGGTGACCCTGGCCGGTAGTCTCGCCCACCGTTACCGTTTGTGGGGGAACAGTAGCCGTTTTCTGCCCCACCAACTGCCGCCACACCTGCGCCTTGCGCTTGCTGGAAGTCTGCTTCATGGCTGCGGCGTCTTCCAGCAGAGCGAGGATTTCCTGCTCGGCCTGGGCGAACTCTTTGGCTGCCTCGGCTTTCAGGTGCATTTTGGCGACAGCAGCGTTGTGGGTAATGGCAGTAGCACGGGCAGAACCAATGGCGTGACGCCGTTTGAGGGAAAGCATGGTGCCCGGCTCGAACCACAGGTACAACGTGCCCGCAGCAATATGGGCGATGGTGAGGATGGGGATGGCCAGCAGCAGGACGTTGACCACCGCCACTTTGGTGGCCTCCATTTCGCTGTTGAGGGCGTTGGCGTTGGCCACCCAGAGGATGTCGCCCAGATTGGTGGCCAGCATGGAAACCAGAGCAACCACCCACATGAGGATGGAGATGCCTACCTGGGCCGGTGTACTTGCCCGGTCGTGGGCGATGTGCCATCCGATGAGCGCACCATCGAAGGCGGCAACGCCCAGGTAAGTCATGTAGGTAAATTCGGTGCCGTCCAGTACCGTGCTGAGGAACTCAACGGTGCGCCACGCGGACACGATGAACAGGATGGCCAGCAGGGCGTAAACGGCGATTTTACCCAGGTGCCACCCGGCGTTGTCCTGCAATTCCGGGGGGAGAAAGCGGTCGAACAGGTCTTCGACATTGTTCATGCTCATAAAGAACCTCCTTGGTGAGCAACTTTGGCGGGGGTGGGGACTTTGGTGAACACCACGCCCACACCGAGGAAAAGATGGGGGAGAGAAAGGGCAAGCAGCGGCGCGTGTTGGGAAAGCGTTTGCAGCAACGTTTGCGCGCCCATGTCAGCCAGCCCCATGCCTAAAACCACACCGCCGAAGCGGAAGAATTTTTCCCTCCGACCGCCCTCGCGGGCGCGGTAGATGTTGCCTGCAATGGCCGGAAGGTTGGTCAGAAGCACGATGGCAATCCAGGCCGTTAGGGGCACCACCTGGCCGTTTGGGGCGTACAGGCCAATGGTGACTTGTAACAGGCAGTAGAGGCGATAACCCCAAAACAGCACGGCTAAAACCCACAACAGAACAGGGATGAGGCGGAGCAGGAAGACAAGCAACCCCTTGATGATTTGAGCGATAGCCTTTACGAAAGAGGCAAAGGCTTCGCCAAGACTATTCCCGCCTTCTGAGGCGTTTTCGGGCGGGGCAGGGGTTTGCAGTTCGTCTTCCATGTCACTTTACTTCTGGCTGCGAATGGCAGCCACGGATGCGATGATTTCCTCGTTGGTGGCTTCGCCGACCGGCTTCATCCGCCCGTCCGCCCCAAGTATCAGGGCTTCGGGGCGCAACATGGCCACCGTCTTCCAATGCGGCTCGTGTTCCAACGCCTGGACGACAACGGTCTTGCCGTCCTCTTGCTCAAGCACGCGCACCTGGTATGCTGTCATGTTGGCCTCCTAAAAGATTTCGGCAGGCAGCCATTGCGGTGGCGTGCCGAGGGCGTCCAGGCGCACGAATTTGGCCGCGGGGTAAATGCGGGCAAGGACTACAGCAGCGGGCACATACGCGGGCGGGATGATGTAATCGGGGGCAACCCCGTTGCCTGCGCTTTCCCGGATGGCCGCACGAATTTGCGGCTTGATGGGCTGCGACTGGTCGATACGCTGGAGGGAGATTTCGGCGAAGGCCAGGTCGTCGCCGGTCATTTCCTCCAGTTTCTCGACGGCAGTGGGTGAAAGTGGGTGAGAGAAGTTGAATACAGTAGCCATAGGCAGATCCTTTGGTGTGAATTGAATGTGGTTACTTCTGCAACTGTGTGTACCGCCATCGGCGCATCGCGCCGGCTGCGGCGTTACGGATACGGTGAGGGGGAACTTCGGGGAACGCCTCGGTGAGCCGCTTCACCAAAAGGCGGTAATCGGTGACGCCCTCTTTGACGAGACGGTCGCCAAGTTCTGCCATGCGGCGGTTTTCGGCGGCCATTTCTTTTGTGAACATAGATAACCTCTCTCTTTGCTGGCCTGTTCGAGGGTTCCAGATGTACCGCGGCCCCGTTGACCAATGGGGAAGGCGTTGGTTGGTCAACGGGGCCTTGACAGGAGGTGTATAAAGGTGCTGTTTCTCCCCGCCCCGCCGTGGCCCGAGATGAGGGGGGCACCCCGGCAGGCGAGCGGGGCAGGGCGTTGGGGGGCGTCTACCCCGCCGTTACCAGATTGAGGGGGGCAACC
>JALVOR010000279.1 GCA_027026295.1 Anaerolineales bacterium
GCCGACATCGTGACTGCAGGCGAATTTATTGATATGACCGAGGGCGCGCAGATCGTGTTCATTTGAGTGGCAAGGCTGTCTCGCGATGGTTGTTAACGCCCTCGGGAAGCCTCCCGGGGGCGTTTTCGTCGGCCCTGTGGCGTTTTGGGGTTATACTGAGGAGAGATGTGCTTGTTTTTGCTGGCCGATGGAGGTTCCCCATGCGCGGCTTGTGGCTTGAAAACCGGCAACTGACTTATCGCGAACACCTGCCCCGCCCCGAACCCGCTGCGGGCGAGGCGCTCATTCGCATTCGGCTGGCGGGCATTTGCGCCACCGACCTGGAAATGGTGAAGGGCTACTATCCCTTTACCGGCATTCCGGGGCACGAGTTCGTGGGCGAAGTGGTGCGCGCCCCCGACGCCCCCGAATGGGAAGGCCGCCGCGTGGTGGGCGAAATCAACATCACCTGCGGCCACTGCGCACAATGTCTTGCCGGGCGACCCACCCACTGCGAAAATCGCATGGTGCTGGGCATCTGGCAGCGCAACGGCGTGTTTGCCGAATACACTACCCTGCCCGTTGCCAACCTGCACGCGGTGCCCGAAAACGTCCCCGACGAGATGGCGGTGTTCACCGAGCCCCTCGCTGCCGCGCTGGAAATCCAGCAGCAGACGCACATCCGCCCGACGGATAAAGTGCTGGTGGTGGGCGCGGGGCGGCTGGGGCAGTTGATTGCCTGGAGCCTGGCGCTAACCGGCGCCGACGTGGCCGCCGTGGTGCGCCGCGAGCGCCAGTGCGCGCTGCTGCGGCCTTACGGTGTGCGGTGCCTTGCTGCCGATGAGGTGCCGCACTGGGGCATGGATGTGGTGGTGGAGGCCACCGGTTCGCCCGAAGGGCTGGCACTGGCAAAGGAGGCGGTGCATCCTCGTGGCCTGATTGTGCTCAAAAGCACCTACGCCGGGGAAGCCCGCCTGGATCTTTCCCGCTGGGTGGTGGACGAAGTGAGTATGTTGGGTTCCCGCTGTGGCCCCTTTGCGCCTGCCCTACGGCACCTGGCCGCGGGGCGCATTGACCCTCGCCTCTTGATTGACGCCCGCTATCCCCTTGCCGAAGGCACTGCGGCATTTGCCCACGCTGCCCGGCGCGGCGTGTTCAAGGTGCTGCTCGCGTAACCGTTCAGCCTCGGGAAGATGGCCCGCGGATGAACGCGGATGATTACAGATGGGCGCGGATTTTTGGATGCCAGGACAGCCAGGATGACGCTAAGAGCGCTTGGCAAGGCGGGATGCCGTCCCGCCCTACAAGCGACGTTCCCAACCCAAAGTGAATTTCTGTGTTTTTCCGCTTGCGTAATCTGCGCGACCTGCGGTTTTCCCTTCTCGCGATGGGGTAGCATTTAGCCCGAGGCTTCCCCGGCCTGCCGCTGCACCACCAGCACCGCGGCCATGATCAGCGCGCTGCCCGCAATTTGCACTGCGGTCAGCCGCTCGCCCAGCCACACATACGCCATGCCCGCCGCGATGGCGGGTTCCAGCGTGGCAAAGAGGTTGACCGTGCCCGCGGGCAGGTCAACCAGGGCGAGGTTGTAAAGGCCAAAGCCCAGCAGGGTAGGGCCGAACGCGAGCACCAGCAACGTGCCCCAGCCGTCTGGCGGCAAATGGATGCCGAAATCGCGCCACGAAGCGGCATGTTGGGGAAACCAGGGGAGGAAATTCATCACGCCCTGAAAAACTGAAGCCCACGCGAAGGCATGGAACAGCGTTTCCCAGGTATTCAGCCCTCGCTGCGCCGAGGCGCGACCCGCGAGGCTGTAGGCCGCATAGAACAGGCCGGAAAGCAGCCCCAAGGCGATGCCGGCAGTGTTCACCTGCCACGCTGATGCGGTGTATGCCCCGGAAACCAGCGTACACCCGGCGAGGCTGAGCCCCACCGCGAGAATTTTTTGCCTCGTGAGGGGTTCCCCCAACAGCGGCCACGCCAGCAGCACGGTGAACGCCGCCGAACTGTAGAGCAGCACGGTTGCCACAGCCGCGCCGTTGGCCTGCACCGAGGCAATCCACACGATGTTGAAGACCGCCAGCACCAGCCCGTAGAACGCCAGAAACCATCCGTGCCCCCGCACCCACCGCAACCCGCCGCGCCCGAAAAACGGCACAAGGAAGGCCGTGACCAGCACGTTGCGCCACCACGCCAACAGCAGGGGCGACATGCCGTAGTCGGTCACCAGGCGGCGAATCAGCACGCCGGTGGTTGCCCACAGGGTAATGGCAGCCAAAGCCGCGCTGTAGCCGCGCCAGCGTGTGCTCATGGGGCGTCTGCTAAGGGGAAGGTTGTAAGGTGGTGATGATGGTGCGCACCGCGCCGGCGCGCTGCAGGGCAACCGCGATGGCTTCGGCGGCCTCAGCGTTGGCGGCCAAGGCAAGCATGTTCCCGCCGCGCCCGCCGCCGGAAAGTTTGGCGCCCCATGCCCCGGCTTCGTGAGCGGCCTGCACCAGCGTGTCCAGCGTGCGACACGAAACCTCCATTTTTTGCAGCAGTGCGTGGTTTTCGCTCATCAGTGTGCCAACACGGCGCGCGTCGCCGCGCGCCAGCGCGTCGCGGGCGTGGTTGGCAATTTCCCCCACTGTGGCAAACAGCGCGGCATAGCCTTCGGGGTCGGCTTCGGCAGCACGGCGCACGTCGGCCACCGCCTGCGCCGTGGGCGCGGGGATGCCGCTATCGGCAATCACGAAGGTCAGCGGCGCGCCCACGCGGAACGGCTGCAACGGCCTGCCGCGCACGAAATACACCGGGCGGGCGTAAGTAACCACGGTGTTGTCGATGCCCGAGGGCGTGCCGTGGTGGATTTTTTCCACTTCGTAGGCGATGGCATTCACGGCTGCGTCGGGCAGGGGCGCGCCCAGAAAGCCGCTCAGCGCCCGCACTAACGCCACGGTTACGGCGGCGCCGCTGCCCAGCCCCGCTGCCACGGGGATGGTCGAAGTGATTTTCAGGCGCACCGCGGGCGGTTGGGGGGCATGCAGGGCTTCCAGCGTGAGGGCAACGGCGCGCGCCAACGGGTCTTCGGGAGGAAGGCTGCGCCAGAGGGCGCTTTTTAGCCCCACCGCGGGCGCGTCCAGCAGGATTTCCCCCGCTGACAGGCCTAGGGCGGCCTGCGCGATGGCCTGCGCCTGCACGGCGGGCACGGGCACGGCTAAGGCGGGCTGGCCGTAAACCACCGCGTGTTCGCCAAAGAGGATGATTTTGCCGGGGGCTGTGGCACGGAAGGCGGGCATGTTTCCTCGAGCGTGAAAGTGGGCCGCGGATGAACGCGAATGGGGACGGACGGGCCGCGGATGATAACGGATGTGCGCGGATTTTTTGACACCGAGGGCGCAAAGAGGTTAACGCAAAGGCCGCAAAGGGGGGGGCGAAGAACGCATCGGCGCCAATCTGTGAAGTCGGTGGATTTTTTCTCAGTAGATGTAGAACACAAGCAGCACGCTAAGCACCCACAGCACCAGGGTGCCTTGCAGTGGCTTGTCGGTGAGCAGGGCTTCCTCGGGCGCGCCGCCGCGGCCTTCCACCTGCACCAGGTAGAGGTAGCGGAAGATGCCGTAAATCACAAAGGGCACCGAGAGCATCATCGCGTGGTTTTTCGGCAGGTTGGGGGCGGAAAAGGTGTAGAGGCTGTAGGCGATGATGGTGGTTGCCGAGGTGATGATGATGAGTTGGTCGAGGAAGGGCAGGGTGTAGCCGTCGAGCACCCGCCGGTGTTCGCCCGCGCCGTCTTCCAGCAGGGCGAGTTCGGCGCGGCGCTTGCCAAAGCCGATAAACAGCGCCAGCAGGGTGGTGACGATGTAGAGCCACGGCGAGAACCGCTGCACGTGAATGAGCACCACGCCTGCCTGCACCCGCAGCACGAAGCCCGTGGCGATGAAGAAAACGTCGATGAGGGGAATGTGCTTGAAATGGAACGAGTAGCCGAGGTTGACAAGGAAGTAGGTGATTGCCACCGCGAAGAGGGGGCGGGAAAGCGCCCATGAGGCCGCTAAGGTGCCTGTGAGCAGCACGAGCACGCCAGCCCACGCTGCCCCCACAGGCAACCGCCCCGAAGCAATCGGGCGGTTGCGCTTTCTGGGGTGTTTGCGGTCGGCTTCCCGGTCGGCGATGTCGTTGAGGAGATAGACTGACCCCGAAAGCAGGCAGAACAGCACAAAGCCCGCGAGCGTGCGCGTCAGCGCGGTGGGGTTGAGCAACTGGCGGTCGAACACCAGCGCTGCGAAGACAAAGATGTTCTTTGTCCACTGCCGCGGGCGCAATGCCTGGAAGAAAGCCCAGAGGAGGCGCATGGTGAGATTATACCAATGTTCGTGCCCCTGCATGGTAAAATAACTTCCTATGAAAATTCAACCCAGCGTGGAAAAACTGCACAAATTCTTCAATCTGGAAGCCCAGCGCGGTTACGACAACGGCGCGGTGGTGGGCGGCCTGGCGCGAATGCTGGAAAACTGGGAGAACGAAGCCCGTGCCGATGGCTTGCCCGAGGAAATCATTCGCGCGGTGAACAGCCGCCTGCGCGATTATGCCCGCCTGACGCCGGCTTCGCGTGCCGAGGCGCTGCGTGGACTGTGGCAGCGCATTCGCCGCACGCTGAACCTGCCTGCCGAGGTGTCTTTGCCCGCGGGCAATGCCGGCCCCCGGGCGGCGCGTCCGGCAAGCGCCCCCAAAGCGCCGCCTGCTGCTCCGCCCCAGCAGCCGAAACCCCGGCCACAATCCCAGCCCGCCGAGGCGGCAAAACCTGCCGCGCCCGCGCGGTTGCCTTCCCAGGCGAAGGGCGAGCCGCTTGCCCCCGAGGCGCTGCGCAAGCCCGTGACCGTGCTGCCCGAAGTGGGGCCACGCCGCGCCAAAACCCTGGAACGCCTTGGCATTGCCACCCTCGAAGACCTGCTCTATCACCTGCCGCGCCGTTACGACGATTACAGCCAGTGCAAGCCCATCCGCCAGTTGCGCTATGGCGAACAGGTTACGGTGCTGGGCACGGTAGAAAAGATTGCCGTGCGCAACCTGCACGGTGGCAAGCGCAAGGTGGTCGAGGCCATTGTTTCCGATGGCAGCGGCGCGCTGCGGGTGACGTGGTTCAACCAGGTGTGGATTGCCGACCGCCTGCGCAAGGGCACCCCGGTGGCGCTGGCAGGGAAAATCGACCAGTTTTTGGGGCGGCTGACCATGAACAGCCCCGAATGGGAGCCGCTGGAAACCGACCAGTTAAGCACGCGGCGCATTGTGCCGGTTTACCCCCTCACGACGAAAATCACCCAGCGGTGGATGCGCCGCCTGATGCGCGAAGCGGTAAACCACTGGGCGCCGCGGGTGCCCGACCCGTTGCCTGCTGCCGTGCAGGAAGCCGCCGAACTGCCCGACCTGCCCACGGCGTTGCAGCAGGTGCATTTTCCCGATTCGTGGGAAGCCCTGCGCGCCGCCCAGCGCCGCCTCGCGTTCGATGAAGTCTTTTTGTTGCAACTGGGCGTGCTGCGCCAGCGGGAAGCCTGGCGGCAGCGCACTGCTCGCGTTTTCCAGGTGGACGATGCCTGGCTGGAAGCCCAAACTGCCCGCCTGCCCTTTACCCTTACCGGCGCGCAGCGGCGGGCACTGGAAGAAATCCGCCACGATCTCGCTTCCGGGCACCCGATGAACCGCCTGCTGCAAGGTGATGTCGGCTCTGGCAAAACCGTGGTGGCCGCCCTCGCGATGGGTATGGTGGTTTCCGGCGGGGCACAGGCGGCGATGATGGCGCCCACGGCAATTTTGGCCGAGCAGCACTACCGCAACCTGCTGCGCGTGCTCGCCGAGGAAAAGGGGCTGCTTGCCCCTGAACAGATCTGCCTGCTGGTGGGCAACACGCCCGCTGCCCAGCGGCGTGAAATTCTCGCCGGGCTGGCTTCCGGCGAAATCAAAATTTTGGTGGGCACCCACGCTCTGCTGGAATCGCCGGTGCAGTTTGCCGATTTGCAACTCGCCGTGATCGACGAGCAGCACCGCTTTGGTGTGCAGCAGCGCGCCCGCCTGCGCGCCAAGGGCGAGCACACCCACATTTTGGTGATGACGGCCACGCCCATCCCGCGCTCCTTAGCCCTCACGATTTACGGCGACCTTGACCTCAGCGTGATGGATGAAATGCCGTCCGGTCGTCAGCCCGTGGGCACGTATTTGCTCATGCCCCGCGAGCGCGAGCGGGTTTATCGCCTGATTCGCCACGAGGTGGCAAAGGGGCATCAGGCGTTCATCATTTATCCCCTCATCGAGAGCAGCGAGGCGCTGGAAAACACCCCCGCGGCCATCGAGGCCCACCGCCGCCTGCAGGAAGAGGTTTTCCCCGACCTGAAGGTGGGGCTGCTGCACGGCAAGATGAAGCCCGCCGAGAAGGACGAGGTAATGCAGCGCTTTCGCGATGGCGCCTTCCACGTGCTGGTTTCCACCGCGGTGGTGGAGGTGGGGGTGGATATTCCCAACGCCACGGTGATGCTCATCGAAGGCGCGAACCGCTTCGGACTGGCGCAGTTGCACCAGTTCCGCGGGCGTGTCGGGCGCGGCGGGCAGGAAGCCTACTGCATCCTGATTCCCGAAACCGAAAACGCCGCCCGCGAGAACGAGCGTCTCAAGGCGCTGGTGGAGACCACCGACGGCTTCCTGCTGGCAGAGAGAGACTTGCAGCAGCGCGGCCCGGGCGAGTTCTTCGGCACCCGGCAGGCTGGTTTCGCCGAGACGCGGCTGCGCATGGCAAATCTGCTGGATGTGCACCTCATCGAACAGGCGCGCAGCCTTTCGCAGGAACTCATCGCGCGAGACCCCCAACTGCAAGCGTCCGAACATCGCCTGCTGGCGCAAAAACTGGCGCAATTCTTGCAGCGAGGGCAAGGAGAAATCAGTTAAATGGTCAAAGCCATTTTCCCTGGCAGTTTCGATCCTATCCACTATGGGCACATTGACATTGCCTTGCGGGCAGCCCAATTGTTCAATGAAGTGATCGTTGCCGTTTACGATCGCCCGCTGAAAAACCTCATCTTTTCGCCAGAAGAGCGCATAGCACTGGTGGAGAAGTCTTTCGAGGGACATCCCTCCATCAAAGTGATGGGTTACAGCGGTTTGACGGTGGATTTCTGCCATCGTGTTGGCGCTCAGGTGGTGGTGCGCGGCTTGCGGGTGTTTTCCGATTTCGAAAGCGAGTTCCGCATGGCGCTGGCAAACCACCGCCTTGCCCCGGATGTGGAGATGGTGATGCTTATCACCAATGAGGAGCACACTTTCCTTTCTTCGACCACGGTGCGGGAAATCGCTTCGTTAGGCGGCGATGTCACCACCATGGTGCCGCCGCATGTGAACGAGGCGCTGAAAGCCCGTTTTGCCCAGATGAGCGAGACCCAGCAAATGAACCACATGAAATCGTTGCGTGACTGACCCGCTTGACGAAAATTGCAAGCGCGTGTAATCTAAAGGCAGCCGTGTTTGTTCAGCCTCAGTAAGGGAAACCGCAGATTGCGCAGATGACGCAGACCGAAAAACACAGAAGACACAGAGAGGGAACAGAAAGCACAGAAGTTCACTTTGGATTGAGCGTCAAGTAGGGCACGTTCCGCCCTGTCGGGTGTTCTTGGCGTCGTCTTGGTAGCCTTGGTGCCCGAAAATCTGTGCCCATCCGTGATTGTCCGTGTTCATCCGTGGGCCATTTTCCCAAGGCTGAACAGTTACAAGCCACCTTACCCCCGCATCACTCCTGGGGAGCGAAACCATGGATATTCTGGAACTTGTCGATCGCCTGGAAGAACTGTTCAACGAAAGCCGTGCTATTCCCTTCACCCACAACGTGATCGTGGATGAAGACCGGATGTTGGATATCATTGACCAAATGCGGGTCACCATTCCCGAAGAGGTGCGCAAGGCGCGGCAGGTGCTCAACCAGCGGGAGCGGGTGCTGGCGCAGGCGAAAGAGGAAGCCCGCCGCACCATTCAGTTGGCGCAGCAGAAGAAGGAGGAAATTCTCCAGCGCGACCCCATTGTGCAGGAAGCCCAGATCAAGGCGCAGGAGATCATCCGGCAGGCCGAGGCGGATGCCGAGGCCATTCGGCAGGAAGCCGATATGTACGCGCTGGAAAAACTGCAGCAGTTGGAGATGGAACTGGCGCGCATGATTGGCGAAGTGCAGAACGGTATTCATGCCCTGCAACAGGCGCACGCCGAGGCCATGATGGACGAAGGAGAAGATTACAGCGAAGAGCCGCCGCAGGTTTGACGGTGCAGCGCCTCGTGGTATAATTTGCGCCGCTCGCCCCCATAGCTCAGTGGATAGAGCGTCGGCCTCCGGAGCCGAAGACCCGTGTTCGAGTCACGGTGGGGGCATAGGTTTTTTAGCCCGAATTGGCGTTTGGTGAAGGGTTGACAAATCAACACTTTGGGGTAAAATCTTCCCCGCAAGCCGAAGTGGCGGAACTGGCAGACGCGCTGCGTTCAGGGCGCAGTGGGCCTTGCGCCCATGTGGGTTCGACTCCCACCTTCGGCACAGCCCACCTTTTGAGGTGGGCTTTTTGTTTGCGGTATAATGCGGTATCTTGGTTTTTAGGTGTGAGGTGTATGATGAAGAAGACAATCGTGATTGGCGCTGTTGTTGCTGGCGTCAGTTTGTTTGTAGGCATTGCGGCGGGTGTGTTTTTGATGAATGTGTGGATGCGTCCCATGGCGCCTTCCTTGCCGACGCTTGTGGCGACGGCCACGCAAGGGGCCGTTGCGACACCTGCCGGGGAGGTGACGGAGGAAGCGACCGCGGAGGCAACGCAAGGCCCTTCGCAGCCCACAGCAACCGCAACACCGGAACCCACCGCAACACCGGAGCCCATGTGCGGCGGCCCCGTTGGCGGCATGAATGTGTTGGTTGTGGGCACGAATCGCGGTTTTTATGATTTGGCCGACGTGATTCGTGTAGTGCATATTGATTTTGTTAGGGGAGAGATCTATGTTGTGCCGCTTCCTCGTGATTTGTTGGTGAACTTGCCACCAGAGGTTACCAAGTACCCCAGCCCGCAGAAAATCAACGAGGGCTATTTCTTGGGCACGCCTGTGTGGCAGCCGGGTGCAGACAGGAGCGGCGGCGCGGCCTTGATGGCCCAGACGCTCGCCTATAACTTTGGCATTGCCGTTGACCACTACGTTGTGGTGAGCGGGAAAGGTTTCCGCGACTTGGTAGACGCTGTGGGTGGTGTGCAAGTCTATTTACCTCAGCCAGTCAAAGACGAAAATCAGGCCCATGCTGATTTCCCTGCCGGTAATCAGGTGTTGGATGGCTACCATGCCTGGTTGCTTGCCCGTGTGCGCAAGAACGTGGGCGATCTTGGGCGCATTGAGCGGCAGACCCTGATCGTGAAATCGCTGCTTGCGCGTGTTACAAGCCCCGATATGCTGCCCAAACTGCCCGACATGGTACGGTTGTATAAGGGGCTGGTAATGACCGACTTTTCGCCCGAGCAGATGTCGCAGATGATTTGTCTGTTGCAGAGCCTGGAAAACCCGAAAGACCACTTCCACTTTTACTCGGTGCCCCGCGAACTTCTGGATGAAGAAGGCGAAATCATTTATATCGGCCCAAATAAGTCAACGGTGCCTCAGGATGTGCTGAAGTGGGACGAGCGTTACAAACAATGGCTGCATGATGCTCTGGAAGGCAAAGTCAGCCCGTAAGCGGAAACAGGCTTTGGACTTCCCAAAGCCTGTTTTGTTCTGAAAGAGAGGTGAGCGTATGTCCCGCTATGCAAAGCGGATTCTGGCGGTTGTGGCTGTGGTGTTGGCCTTTGTGGCGTTGACTTCTATCGCGCGCCGGATATCCACTGTCCAGCGTTTGGAAGGCGAGTACGCTACGGCAACGGCAGCGTACGCGCGTATAGAAGCCACCCGTGCCTATTTGCAAACCCAGGTTGCTCGCGCCACAGAGGGGGTGGATTTCGATGAGCGTGTGCGTGAGCAGTTAGGTATGGCGCGAGAAGGCGACCAAGTCATTGCTCCTGTGCCGGTGGGAACCCCGCAGCCCCAAGTCCATCAGCAATCTGAGGCTCGGCAGTCGACGCCTACCCCGCCCCCGCCGCCGTGGGAAGTGTGGTGGCGGCTGTTCTTCGGGCCGTTGGAATGAGGCTGCTTAGGCCCCCAAGAGGCGAAAAGAGAGGCGTTGAGCCTCTCTTTGTTTTGTTGGGGGCGATTTCGTGGCTGTTTCGTATAGCCAATAAGCGATGGTTGGTGCGGCAGCAGCAGGGGGAGGGTTGATAGCCTTCAGGCTACCACCTGCCCATCGCGCAGGCGGATGACCCGGTCGGCGCGAGCGGCCACTTCATCGTCATGGGTCACCAGCACCACGGTGAGGCCGTATTCTTTGCGCATTTCGGCAATCAGGTTCAGCACTTCTTCGCCAGCGCGGCTGTCCAGATTGCCCGTCGGTTCGTCGGCCAAAAGCAGGGTAGGGCGGTTGACCAGCGCCCGCGCCAGGGCCACCCGCTGCTGCTCGCCGCCGGAAAGTTGCCCCGGCAGGTGATCCAGGCGCTCGCCCAGGCCCACGCGTTCCAGCAGTTGGCGGGCGCGTTCCTCTACATCAAAACCAGCGCGGCGCTTGTAGGGCAGCAGGGGGAGCATGACGTTTTCCAGCGCGGTCATCTCAGGGATGAGGTAGAACATCTGGAAGACGAAGCCAATGTGCTCCCGGCGGAAGTCG
>JALVOR010000280.1 GCA_027026295.1 Anaerolineales bacterium
GTGCGCCGGTTTTGGCGAGGAAAACGAGATGTTGTTGTTCGTCGGGAAGGATGTGCGTCTTTGGTGGGTATGAGGCGATGGTCTTTCCGTCTTCGTCGACGAGTATCAGGCTGGAGAACAGGAAACTACCTGTGGTGGCATCGCTCAGGCGCTCGTTGAGTTCTTCGGGGGTGTGTTCGTCGGGGTGCAGGTTGGCGGCGATTGTCTGGATGGTGATTTTTCCGTTGTCGGCAAAGAAAGGGATGGTTTCCGCCGTAACGTGGGCGGTGGCCTGCATTTGCTTGATGATCAGCCCACGCGCCGAACGTTGCGCCAGTTTCCAGTTGCTTCCGGCGATGCCTACCAGAATGAAAACCATCAGGATGGTGATGACGACCGAAAAGCGGTATGTTAGGGAGCGTTCCAGCGGCGAGGGTTCGTATTTGCCGGTGTAGCCCCACGGGCGCGGCTGCCACAGGGCAATGGCCTGCCCCGTAATGCCAGCGATGAGGAGGGCGCTGCCGATGTAGAGGGTGAAGTCGAGGGCGTGGTTGAAAACGAAATCTGTCCGCGCGGCCACGTTTGCCCCTGCATAGGCGAATATGCCGAGGCCAAAGACCAGGGGGTAGATGAGCGTGGCGGCTGCTGCGGCAGCCAGTGGCTGGCGCAGCGCCCGATAGACACGCGTGCGGTAGGGCTGCCACATTGCCCATGCCACGATGAGAGCCAGCGTGGCATGGATCAGCGGTTCGGCGGGGAGGCGGGTGCTCCATTCGCCGATGATGAGCCCGCTGATGAAGGCCAGCACGATGGCCGGCGTGGTGCCCAGGAAACCAGCGGCGAGCATCCATGGAATGGCAGCCAAGGGGAGCAGGGTGAGGGTGGCCTGCGCAGCCCCTGTAGACGGCAGAGCGAGGGTAGTTCGCAACGAGGGAATGGCGATGGCGCTCATCAAGGGCGTGAGAAACAGCAGGACAATGAAACCCAGGATGTACGACTTCCCCCAGCGGGGCTGACGCTGCCGGGTTTTATAGGCGGCAAAAGCCAACGCCAGCAACCATGCAAACACCACCAGGCCACCGGGAAGCCCCAGAGGCAAGAGGTAACCGTTTTGGGAATACAACCAGTCCAGAGTCATGTTCGCGGGAAGTGCAAGTTGTGTGCCACGCGGTCGAAGCGGTTTCTATTTTAGCACATGTGGTCTGCGGGAAGCCCGCGGAAACGCGGCGTTGGGTGCAGGCAAATGTTATAGAAGCGGGGCCTCGCCCTCATCCCACTTTGGCTCGCTGCGCTCGCTGTTTCTCCCTTCTCCCACTGGGAGAGGGGAGAAAGCCGCACCCCTTCGACTTCGCTCAGGGGGCGGCTTGAGGGCGTTTCCGCAACCCGGCAGGCATTTCTACAGATTTTGCGTTCACCCCGCGGCATTGGTCAGAGCCACTCGATGGTGTCTTGCGTGGCCTTGTCGGTGTCGGCATAATAGCCGCGGCGGTGAGGCGGCAGCAGGGAAGCCAGGACGTACATGGCTTCGTCGGTCATCTTTTGCAGCAGTTGGCGGCTGGGGTTGCGTTCCGTGATGGTGAAACGGAACGGCTTGCCGAACCGCAAGACGATGCCGCCCTGCCGCCAGCGGGGCGAGAGAGGGTAAGTGGGAAAATTCGCGCTGCCTTCCACTGCAATGGGCAACACGGGTGCTTGCGTGCGCGCCGCTAAGTAGGCCGTGCCGAGTTTTCCGCGCTGCATGGCCTGGTTTCGGGTGCCTTCCGGGGCAATCAGCAGGGCTTCGTCGGCTTCGAGCACGGCGAGCGACTGCCGCATGGCCGTCATATCGACTTTGCCCCGCCAGATGGGAATGGTGCCCCACCAGCGGGGAATGTGGCCGATGAGGGGGTAATCCAGCGCCTCGGCTTTCATCATCGGCACGAAATCGCGCGGCGAGGTTGCCAGAATGGCGAGGGGGTCGATGAAGGCGATGTGGTTGTAAATTCCCAACAGCCGCCCGCTGGGCGGGATGTTTTCCAGCCCCTCGACCTTTTCGATGCGCCCCAGCAGGGGGGAAACCAACGGGCTGACGAAGATGCGCAGCAGGCGGCGTTTCAGCCGCCATTCGGCGGGGTTGTATTGGGTTGTCCAGGGTTTGTAGGGCTTGGGTTTCATAGGCGTTCAAGGTGTGCGGTTGGAAGGAGGGTTGCTACGATGGCGAGGCAAGCGCGCGTTGCCATGCTTCTCCGAAAGGTGCCAGTGCAAGGATGATGGCGTGTTCGTACAACGCCGTGCGGTCGATCAGGCCGTCGGTAAGCAGTCCGACCGCCCCCATCTTTTGCTTGCTGTTGTGCTGCCCGAAAACGCGATCGTCGGCTTCGCCCAGTTCGTAGCCCTGGCGCACTAAGGCGGCCACTGCGGGCGGCAACATGAAAGTGCCGCTGCGGGCTTCCCCGAGGCTGCCATTTTTGTGTTGCACGGCAACCCACGCGAACGAAAGCAGGTCGTTGCCCCACCACGCCACGCCGCCCTCGATGCCAACCCAAAAATCGGCATGGGGGAAGGCCTGGGCAGCGTTGGCTGCCCGCTGGCGTGCACCGCGGCGGGTTTCTTCGTCGCCGATGGGCTGGACGCTTACCCCTGAGGGCACGTCCACGTTCTCGAAGGTCAACCCGGTGGTGGGAAACCACCGCCGGAAGCCGCGCTGTACGGCTTCCATTTTAACCGGGTTTCTTGAGGCGACAACGATACGGCGGGTTTTCATGGCTTTTCACCTTTGCGTTTGTAAAAAATGTGTAAAAGGCGCTGGCTATTTTTTGTGCATCTGACTATTATAAAGTATGATTGCATCGATATCCTCAGTTTGCGATGGTTTATTTTCAAGAGGAGGAAGAAGATGAACAAGAAAGTCTTTCTGGTTTTAGCCATTGTGGTTGTGGCGGCGCTGGCTTTGTTGGCGGCCTGCGCCCCCAAACCGCCTGCCACGCAGCCGGCGGCTGGCGGTGAGGCGCAAGCAACGGAAGCCCCCGCTGCTACTGAAGCGCCTGCAGCAACGGAAGCCCCCGCGGCGACCGAAGCACCGGCGCCTACCGAGGCGCCTGCCGAAGGCGCGCTGCCCGACTTGGGCGGCAAGCACATCACCGTGGCGGTGGAGAATGCCTATCCGCCGTTCAACTTCATCGACGAGGCCAGTGGCGAAGCCAAGGGCTGGGACTATGACACGGTGAACGAGATCTGCAAGCGCATCAACTGCGTGCCGGAGTTCAAGGAAGCCGCGTGGGATGGCATCTTCCCGGCCATGCAGGCTGGCGAATATGACATGCTGGCGGATGGCGTGACCATCACCGACGAGCGCGCCAAGATTGTGGACTTCTCGATTCCGTATGTGACCATCGGTCAGGTGCTGCTGGTGCGCGCCGACGAAGGCGGCACGGTGGATTCGTTCAAGGCCGATGAGAGCAAACTGGTGGGCACGCAAATCGGCACGACGAACGAAATCGTGGCGAAGAAGAACTTCCCTGAAGAGCGGGTGAAGTCGTTTGAAGACTTCGGCGGTGCGATCATGGCGCTGCTGAGCGGCGACATTGATGGTGTGGTGATCGAC
>JALVOR010000281.1 GCA_027026295.1 Anaerolineales bacterium
TTGAAAACCGGGGGCGAGCGGCTGAACGTGCCTGTGATTGCCGGGCAGCCCGGCAGCGATCCGGGCGCGGTCACCTTCGACGCCGTGCAGGCCGCCCGCACTCGCGGCACCGACCTGCTCTTCGTCGATACCGCCGGACGCCTGCACACCCGCTTCAACCTGATGGAAGAACTCAAGAAAGTGCGCCGCGTGGCCGGCAAAGCCATGCCCGGCGCACCGCACCACGTCTGGCTGGTGATGGACGCCACCACCGGACAGAACGCCCTCCAGCAGGCCAAAGCCTTCCAAAAGGCCGTGGAGGTCGACGGCGTCATCCTCGCCAAACTGGATTCCTCCGCCAAGGGCGGTATGGCTTTCGCCATTCAGCACGAACTGGGGCTGCCCATCCTGTTTGCCGGGCTGGGCGAAAAGCCGGAAGACCTTGCTCCTTTCGACCCGGATGCCTTTGTAAGCGGCATCCTCAGCACGGGCTAATCTACAACACAGGGAAAGACCAATGACATCTTCTCCAAAACCACAGATTCAGGCGTTTCAAGCACGTTTCGTGCGCTTTGTTCAGCGGCTGGCGGCCCCCTCGCCTGCGCTGGAATCAGCGCGGGAACGCCACCAGGCGCGCATCCTTGCCCTCACCAGCCTGGGCACACTTATTGTCATCATCTTGCCTGCCCTGATACGGATAACTTTCTGGGAAACCCCGGAACCCATTCGATGGTACACCTACTTTACAGCCCTCGTCGTCCTGGGTACTTTCCTGCTCAGCCGCACGCCGCATTACCGTATCGGGCTTCACATGACCATCCTCACCTACGCCCTCGGCTCATCAATCATCACCCTCGCCGCCGCTCACATAGGCATAGGCGTCGACGAAGAATTCAACGAGGGCATGTACATCCTGATGTCCAGTTGGAACCTTGCCTCCATTATCATCGCCGGGCTTATGCTAACGAGGCGCCAATTCTTTCGCGTGATCCTCGTCAACATCGCCCTGATGAGCATTCCGGTGCTCGACGGCGCCGTGCCGGGAGAATGGTTTGGAGAACTCGCCGCGGTCTTTTTGGCCGAATCTGCCCTCCTGTTCAGTATGGCAGGAGCAAACCAGCGGTACGCCGACGAACTGGAAAAAAACGAGCAGCGCTTCCGCGAACTCTTCAACAGCACGCTGGATGCCCTGGTCATCCATGACGGCACGCACATTCTGGCCGTCAACCCGGCCTTCGAAAAAATGTTCCGCTGCACCGAAGAACAGGCCGTGGGGCGCGAACCCATGGAATTCGTCGCCCCGGAAGACCGCGAGGCAGCCTGGGAAGCCTTCCTGGATAGCCGCGACCGCCCCAACGCCATTATCCGCGCAACCGCCATGCGCTATGACGGCACCCACTTCGAAGCCGAAGCCAGCCTCGGCGCGACTACCTACGAAGGGCAAAAGGCGCTGGCCTTGAGCATACGCGACATCTCGTGGCGGCTGGAAGCCGAAGCCGAACTGCGCAAACTTTCCAGCGCGCTGGAGCAAAGCGCCCACGGGGTCGTGATCACCAACCCTCAAGGCGTCATCGAATACGTCAACCCTGCCTTCACCAAAATGACCGGCTACACTGCGGAAGAAGTAGTGGGCAAAACGCCCAGCGTCCTCAGGTCTGGCAAACATCCGCCAGAATTCTACCGCCAACTCTGGGAAACGATTTCCCGCAGCGAAACCTGGCAAGGCGAACTCATCAACCGCCGCAAAGACGGCACCCTCTACTGGGAAGCCCAAACCATTGCACCCGTCCTCGACGAAGACGGCAAAATCATCCACTACGTTGCCATCAAACGCGATATTACCAAGCGCAAGCAGGCCGAAGAAGAAATCCGCAAACTGCAACGCGCCATCGAACAAAGCGCCCACAGCGTGGTCATCACCGATCGCACAGGCACCATTGAATATGTCAACCCCGCTTTCACCCGCACCACCGGTTATACCTACGAAGAGGCCATCGGGCAGAACCCCCGCATCCTCAAATCGGGCAAACACTCCCGTGCTTTCTACCAAAAACTCTGGAACACCATCCAGCGAGGCGAAATCTGGCAGGGCGAGTTCATCAACCGACGCAAAGACGGCAGCCTCTACTGGGAACGCGCCAGCATTGCTCCAATCAAAAACGACAAAGGCGAAATCATCCACTTCGTCGCCGTCAAAGAAGACGTCACCCACCAAAAAGAACTCGAAGCCGCCCTCCAGCGCGCTTACGACGAGGCGCTGGAAGCCAGCAAGATGAAAACCCGGCTCCTCGGCAACGTCAGTCACGACATGCGCACCCCGCTCGGCAGCATTCTGGGTTACAGCGAAATGCTGTTAGACAGCGCCTTCGGCGAACTGACCGAAGCGCAGCAAAAAGCCGTGCTGCACATTCTGAAAAGCACCCAGCAATTGACCGATTTCACCAACGACCTGCTCAACCAGGCCGAACTGGAAAGCGGCCGCCTGCGCCTCAACGTCACCCGCTTCTCGCCGCGCGAACTGCTCAAAACCGTACCCACCAGCCAGGCCATTGCCGAAGCCAAAGGCGTGCAGGTTCACACCGAAGTCGACCCTCACCTGCCCGACACTATCTACGGCGACCCTTACTGGCTGCGCCAGATCATCACCAACCTGCTGGGAAACGCGGTAAAATTCACCGACCACGGGCACATTTGGGTGCGCTTGCTGGGGCTGGAAGATGACCGCTGGGCAATTCAGGTCGAAGACACCGGCGCAGGCATCCCTCCCGAAGCCCAGAAACACATCTTCGAGCCTTTCCGCCAGGTCGATGGCAGCCCCACCCGCCGCCACAAAGGCTCTGGCCTGGGGCTTTCCATCGTCAAACAACTGGTCGAAATAATGCACGGCGAAATTCGGCTGGAAAGCGCCCCTGGCAAAGGCAGCAAGTTCACCGTCATCCTACCCTGTCAATCTACGCTCACCGAGGAGTAACACATGAGCATTTCCCGACCTCTCGCACTGGTCGTCGAAGACGACCTTCCTCAAGCCGAAATCTTCACCGTTGCCCTCACCCAGGCAGGTTACGAAGTCGTACACATCGACAACGGCAACAAAGCCCTCGAATACCTCGACACCCACTCGCCCGTGCTGGTACTGCTCGACCTGCACCTGCCTGAAGTCGCGGGTACGACCATCCTGAAGCACATTCGTGAGCAGCAGCACCTGAACGACACCCGCGTCATGCTGGCTACCGCCGACCCGCACATGGCATCAACCGTCCAGGCCGAAAGCGACCTGGTGCTCATCAAACCGGTCAGTTTTACCCAATTGCGTTCCCTTGCCAAGCGCATGCTCCCTTCTGAATAGCACAGCAGCCCATGGACGACCTGACACAACGCCTGCACACACTGGAAACCCGGCTGCGCGACCTTCGGGGGCGGCTTTGACCTGGCAAACAAGCAAGCCCGGCTGGAAGCCCTCGAAGACGAAGCCAACGCTTCTGACCTGTGGAACAACCCGCGGCGCGCCCAGGGGCTGATGCGCGAAATGTCGGCGCTGCGCGAAGCCATCGAAGGCTTCCAAAACCTGGAAAGCCGCGTGGCCGATGCGCTGGAACTGGCTTCCTGGGGCGAAGAGGACCTGCGCGCCGAACTGGAAGCAGAAACCAGCGCGCTGGAAAAAGCCGTCGGCGAAGCCGAACTGCGCGCCATGCTTTCCGGCCCCTACGACCGCCACAACGCCATCCTCGCCATCCACGCGGGCGCCGGCGGCACCGACGCCCACGACTGGGCTGAAATGCTGCAGCGCATGTACCTGCGGTGGGCCGAAAAGCGCGGCTTCCAGACCGAAATTCTCGACTACACCCCCGGCGAAGAAGCGGGCACCAAGAGCGTCACCATCGCCGTCAACGGCCCCAACGCCTACGGCTACTTGCGCTCCGAAAAAGGCACCCACCGCCTCGTGCGGCTTTCCCCCTTCGACGCCGCCCACCGCCGTCACACTTCCTTCGCTATGGTCGAAGTGCTGCCCCAGGTAGAAGGCAACGTCGAGGTGGAAATCAACCCCAAAGACATCCGCATGGACACGTTCAAGGCCGCGGGCGCGGGCGGACAAAACGTGCAGAAAAACGCCACCGCCGTGCGGATCACCCATATCCCGACCGGCATCGTGGTTTCCTGCCAGAACGAGCGCTCGCTGACCCAAAACAAGGAAAACGCCCTCAAGGTGCTCAAAGCCCGCCTGCTGGAAATCAAGCAGCGGGAACAGGCCGAGAAAATGGCTGCCATCAAGGGCGAATATCAGAAGGCCGAATGGGGCAGCCAGATCCGCTCGTATGTATTGCACCCCTACCAGATGGTCAAAGACCACCGCACCGGCTACGAAGTGGGCAACGCCCAGGCCGTGCTCGATGGCGACCTGGATGGCTTCATCGAGGCTTACTTGCAGCAACAAATCACCGGCGACAATCTCCAAGAGCAAGAGGAGGGAAAATGACCAAGTGGCCTCAACCTCTGCTGGCCGCCTTCCGCTCTGCGGAACACATCGTGGCGCTGACAGGCGCGGGCATTTCCGCCGAAAGCGGCATTCCCACCTTTCGCGACGCGCAAACCGGCCTGTGGGCAAAATTCCGCCCCGAAGAACTGGCAACGCCCGAAGCCTTTGCCCGCAACCCGGGTCGGGTGTGGGCATGGTATACGTGGCGGCGTTCCCTCATCGAACAGGCAAAGCCCAACCCCGCCCACAAGGCGCTGGCCGCCATGGAACGCCTTGCCCCCAAATTTACCCTGCTCACTCAAAACATCGACGGCCTGCACCAAATGGCCGGCTCGCAGCAAGTGATCGAACTGCACGGCAACATCCGCCGCACCATTTGCGCCGAGAACCGACACGCCGTCGAAAAGTGGGAGCCCGTGCCCGAGGGTGAAGCGCCGCGCTGCCCGATTTGCGGCAGCCCGCTGCGCCCCGATGTCGTCTGGTTTGGCGAGGCCCTGCCCGCCGACGCCCCGGAAGCCGCCTATGCTGCTTCCCGCAACGCCGACGTCATGTTAGTGGTAGGCACATCGGCCATGATGCAGCCCACGGCCATGCTGCCCGTCCTGGCTGCCGAGCACGGCGCTTATCTGGTAGAGATCAACCCGCAGGAAACCGCCCTGACCGAATTCATGGATGCGGTGCTGAAAGGCCCCGCGGGAAAGATCTTGCCCGAACTGGTACGTGCCGTGTGGGGCGAAGAAATCCGCGACGCGTAGCACCACGGGGGAAATGTACTGTGCAGGAGGTGCGAAGTGACCACCTATGCGACCGCCATCCTTTTGAGCACCCGGGGGCACACCGATATTCACGATATTACAGCCCAGGTGCGTGATGCAGTGCGCCAAAGCAACATCACTGAAGGGATTGCCCTTGTTTTCACCCCCTCTTCCACCAGCGCCATCACCACCATCGAATACGAAAATGGCTGCCTGAAAGACCTGCGCCGCCTGCTCGACGAGTGGATCGACCCGCGACGCGATTACGCCCACAACCTGCGCTGGGGCGACGGTAACGGCTTCTCACACCTGCGGGCAGCCATGATAGGCCCTTCGCTGGCGATGCCGGTGCAGGGCGGCGAACCGGTGTTAGGCACATGGCAGCAAATCATCTTCATTGATTTCGACGTCCGTCCCCGCCAGCGGCGGCTGGTGGTGCATGTGGTTGGGGCATAGCGCCGCTTTTCCCGGCGCCAAAACACAATCCTCTCCCCCAGTATTCCTTTGTCTCACAACTCGCGTGATGCAGCCACGCCAGGCCGACAGCCACCGCGCCAGGTGGAACTGCCAGCCCTTTGGCTTCTTCCCCAGAACTTTGCTTCGGCAGCAGCCTCCCTCTCCTCTCCCAATGGGAGAGGAGAAGGTTTTCATCCTTTCACGCCGCCAGCCGTCAACCCCTCTTCCAGGAAGCGTTCCAGCACTAAAAACAGCAGTACCACCGGCACCGTCATGATGGTCGAGGCCGCCATCACCACATGGGGGCGCGGGCTGGGATCGCTGAAAATCGCCTGGATCTTGATGGGCATGGTGAACATCCCGCGGCTGTTGAGGAAGACGAAAGCATAGAGAAACTCATTCCACGCGATCATGAAAGTGTAAACGAACACCGACACAATCGCCGGAATGGAAAGCGGCAGTGTCACCCGCCAAACGACTTCCAGCCGGTTACAGCCGTCAATGAGCGCCGCCTGCTCGATTTCGTCGGGAATCGTGCGGAAGTAATTGGTCAGCATGTAAAGCGCCACCGGCAATGTTTGGGCAAGATAGGTCACAACCAGCACCCCAAGATTGTCTTGCACTTCAAAGCCAATGGCATCGCCCACTTTTGCCAACATGGCAAAAAGCGGGATGATGAGTAGCACCCCCGGAATAAGGTACACCGCCAACACACCGTTGAGCATCAATTCCTTGCCCTTGAAGCGCAGGCGGGCAATGGCATACGCCCCCAGCACACTCAAAATCACCGCGATCAACGCTGTGGGCACTGAAACCTTGATGCTGTTGACGATATTGCGCCCGAAATCCTGAAAGTGCGGGGCGTTAGGGTCAAACAATTCCTTGTAAGCGTCCAAACGCAGGGCATGAGGCACATACACAGGATGGCGCCCGGCGATTTCTATTTGGGTTTTGAACGAAGAGGAAACCATCCAATAAAACGGGAAAATCACGCCAACCAGGAAAAAGGTCAGTACAATCAGCCAGATGATCTTGCCCAGGTTCATCCGCCGCGCGAGGTAAGTCAACATATTTTCGCGGTCGCTCACGGCTTCACCTCCTCAGGCTTCCTCACTGGAACGCATCACGAAACGCAAATAGACGGCGATGAACACCACAAGGAACGCCACCAGAATCATCGCCGCTGCTGCGCCGCGGCCAAAGTCGCGCAGGCGGAAACTAAACTCATACACCAGAATGGGCAAAACCTTGGTGCCGAAACCGCCACCCGTCAGCAGGAAGATGTCGTCGAATTTATTGAACGTCCATATCAGCCGCAGCAGGAAGACCGCCCCCAGCACGAAACGCAATTCGGGAACCGTGATGTAGCGGAAGCGTTCCCACACGTTTGCGCCGTCCACTTCAGCGGCTTCGTAGAGGCTTTTGTCGATGGCCTGCAGACGCGCCAAAATCATCAGCATCGCAAAGGGGAAATAGCGCCACGCATCCAGCAAGATGACCACAATCAGAGCCAGCCCCCGCTGGGAAAGATAAGCCATCGGCGCGTGGATGATGCCCAGACGCATCAAAATATCGTTCATCACCCCCGAGGGGCGGGGGTCGAGAATCCAGCGCCAG
Source organism: Anaerolineales bacterium (assembly GCA_027026295.1). Taxonomy (GTDB): domain Bacteria; phylum Chloroflexota; class Anaerolineae; order Anaerolineales; family DRMV01; genus DRMV01. The sequence continues at coordinate 7,282 of JALVOR010000281.1, forward strand.
ACGAAAGCCACGCTCACGATGGGCGCAACGTAGGAAAAGAGGAACGTCGCTCGCACCAGCCCCCGGCCACGAAACGGTTTGTTCAGCAACAGGGCAGCGATCAAGCCGCCCACAAGGGCAAGTGCCGTGGCACTAAAGGAATACACAATGCTGGTCAGCGCCGCACCCATGTTCTGGATGCTGTGGTACTTGAAGGCGAAATCGGTGACCACGCGTTTGTAGTTTTCCAGCCCATTGAAAGGTGCATGGAAAACATCGTTCAGGTTATGCAACCCCACCGCGTGGAAACTGATCCAGATGCTGAAAAATGCGGGGAAAATCACCAGCCCAAAGACGATAATCAGCGTCGGGGCAAGCAAAGCCCATCCCAGCCGTGCTTCCTGGGCGCGCAGTGAACGCCAGCGGGAAACGACAGACATAAGCCACCTCGGCAAAGGCGAGGTAACAATTCAGCACATGGCCGAATCGTTACAGGGCAGAACAAAAACCCGAGGGATGGCGTCAACCATCCCTCGGGCGGGGTCGAAAAAGGTTACTTCTTCTGGTTCTGGCGGTCGGTATACAGTTGCTCCACCTGCTCCTGGAGCCACTTCGCGCCTTCTTCCGGCGTCATGCTGCCTTCCAGCGCGATGTTGCTGATGACCTGCGGGACAAGCAAGCGCCCTTCAATGTCGCCAATGACAGCGCGCTCGGTGGCGTCGTAGTCGGGGCGGAAGAGCCAGCGCTGCATGTGGTCATAGCCGTTGGCAATCTGGTCAAGGGTGTCGGGGTCATAGTACTTGAAGTAATCGCTCAAGCCTTTCCAGCCATCCACAGCGCTCTTCAGCACCGGCACTTTGCCGAACGGAGCCAAGGCGAGGATGTCCTGGTAGTTCTGGCCGGTCATGAAGAACTTGACCACATCGGCAGCCACCGGGTCGGCGCCTTTCATGATGCCAAGGGTGACCAACTGGCCATAAGTGGCCTGACCGTTGGGGCCTTGCATCACAGGCGCAAAGCCGGTCTTCTTTGCCAGGTCGGGTACGGCAATTTGCACTTTGCCGCCGCCTTCCTTGCCGGAACCTTCCACCAGGTCGTCCATGATGTAGGTGGAATAGAAGAGCATGCCCGACTGGTCGAGTTCGTACATCTCGCGAGCGCCGCGCCAGTACTGCGGACCGGGAGCCGCACAGCGTTGCAGGCTGGTGTAGAACTTCAGCGCCTCTACCAAGTTGGGCGTATTCATCGTCACATTGCCCTGGGCATCAAACGGCCAGGCATCGTTGGACATGGCGACTTGCTCGAACACCTGATGCGGGTAGTTCTGGCCAGGATCAGTGGGCAACACCAGCGCATAAAGCAAGTTGCCGGTGCCAGGCAGTTTATCGCAGGCCGCGTTGATGTCATCCCAAGTCACAGGCGGGTTCAGCCCAAGTTGGTCGAAAACATCCTTGCGGTACCAAATCGCCTGAATCCAGCCGTCATACGGCACGGCAGCATATTTGCCAGTGGAGGGATCGGTCACCATCTGGAGCGGGCCGGCACGGAAATCGTCCTTCCCAATGCTCTCGATGGCCTGCGTCGCCAGGTCTTCGTCCAAAATGCCATCGGCGGCAAAGGCGGCAACGCGCTCCACGCCCATGCGCACGATATCAGGCAGGCGGTTGGCGGCTTGAGCCGTGGCAATCCGTTGGCTGATGGTGGCTTCGTCAATCGGCACGATGCGGATTTCGACATCGGGGTGCTCCGCCATGTAACGGGCAGCCACCGCCTCGTATTGCTTGACACGTTCTTCTTCATTGTCGGTCGTCCAGAACTCAATGACATGCGCGGGCTTGGCCTGGACTTCCTTGGTCACGACGACTTCCTGCGTAACCACCTGGGTTACCACCTCTTTGACCTCTTGAGTCACCACAACGGTGGAAGGCGCCTGCTGGCCGCAGGCAACCAGAACCATGCCAAGCACAAGCAGCAAACCAAAAACGACGAAAAGTTTGCGTTTCATCTTGCATTCCTCCTTGAACAACTGTGGGGCGAGTAAGTGCGGGAAAGCAATCACGAAAAGAGGATTTTTTACAAGAAACACCTCCTCAAGGTAAAGTGGATTGCCGAACAACGAACTCGGGCTCAAGCAAAACCTGACGCTGGGCCAATGGACGGCCTTCCACCAGGTCAATCAACATAGCCGCCACACGCTTGCCAATCTGGTAAATCGGCTGGTGCACCGTCGTCAGCGGCGGGAAAGTATGCTGGGCAAGAGGGATGTCGTCGAACCCGCTAATGGCAATCTCGCTCCCGATTTTCAAACCGCGCTCCTGCGCCGCCCGCACTGCGCCAATCGCCAGCAGGTCATTGCCGCAAGCCAAAGCCGTCGGCGGTTCGGAACGGGACAGCAGTTCCAGTGCAAGCGCATAGCCGCTTTGCTCGGTGAGCGCGCCAATTCGCAGATAGGTCTCATCCAACGTCAGTCCTCGCTCTGCAAGGCCGCGGCGCAGGCCCTCCAGCCGATACTGGGCAAACATCAGATCCAGCGGTGGCGAAAGGTAACCAATGCGGCGATGCCCCAAATCGGCAAGGTGGTGGGCAATTTGCCGCATGCCCGCCTCGCCGTCTTCATCCACATAGGGGAAATCGTCCGTCTCGGCGGTGCGGCCAAAAGCAACGAACGGGAAACCCAATTGCCGCAGAAAATGGATGCGCTCATCGCGGGCACGGGTGCGAATAATGATGAAGCCATCCACCCGCCGCCCCAACGCTGCCCGGCGGTAGGCTGCCATTTCTTCTTCCCCGGGGGCACGAGTGGAAAGCAGCAGGTCGTAGCCCCGCTCAGCAGCCTGATTGCCGACGCCCGCCACGAACTCGCTGAAGAAAGGATCGGAAAAACGCGGCCCAAAAGTGGGCAATATCAACCCCAGGGTTTCAGCACGCTGCTTCTGAAGGCGCTGCGCCATCACATTTGGCGTATAGCCCATCTCCTGCGCAACACGCTGCACCAATTCGCGGGTTTCCGGCGCGACGTCGGAATAACCGTGCAACGCCCGCGACACCGTCGTAACTGATCTCCCTACCCGTCGGGCAATGTCCTTGATGGTAACGGCACCTGCCATGGTCACCACTCCACCGCTTCCAAAACGATTTGGAAGCGTCGTTAACATTATAGGAAAAGAAAAAACCTTTGTCAAGACAAAGGCCTGCTTTATAATAGACATTATCACGGTTTAAGTAGGGACAGGGTCATAGTGCCAGGGTCTGAAGTTCAATCGGAAGTTGTGCAAGCCACAACAGGTTTCCATGAC
>JALVOR010000282.1 GCA_027026295.1 Anaerolineales bacterium
CCACCACATAGGGCGGCGGGGGCGGGGCGTCGGCGGCCACGGGGATGCGCAGCGGCAGGGCGCGCACGGTGCGCAGGTTGGCGGTGATGTCTTCGCCCACCTCGCCGTCGCCGCGGGTCGCGCCCTGCACGAAAACGCCGTTGCGGTAGTGCAGCACCACGGTGAGGCCGTCCAGTTTGGGTTCTACCACAAAGGCGGCCTCACGCACCCGCTCGTCCAAGCGGAGAAGGCGCTGATACCACGCGTCCAGGTCGGCGCGGTTGAACGCGTTGGCGAGGGAAAGGATAGGCGCAGGGTGCCTGACCTTGGCAAAACCCTCCGCTGGCGGCGCACCGACGCGCTGGGTGGGGCTATCGGGCGTCACCCACTCGGGATGGGCTTCTTCAATGCGCCGCAGTTCCGCCATCAGGCGGTCGTATTCCGCATCGCTGATGAGCGGGGCGGCCAGCACATAATAGCGGTAGTTGTGGTAGCGGATTTCCCGCTTGAGTTCTTCGTAGCGGCGGCGGTCAGTAGTCATCGTCGGGTAGTCGGGTAGTCGAGTAGTCGAGTAGTCGAGTAGTTCAATTATAGCAGGGAAAGCGACCAGGCCACCAAGAAACCAGGCAACCGGGCAACCACCTTCTCCCTCGCGGTACAATACCTCCATCCCCTTTCAGGAGAAACCCATGCGCCCCGAAGTGATGGCTTACATTCAGGAAAACGGCACTTTGCCCGCCGAACCCCAGGCATGGCTGGCAGCCATGAACGCCGCCCGCCCCTTTACGGTGGCAGGGATGCTCAACATTCACTTCACCGACGTCGGCGACGACTTTGCCGTACTGGAAATGCCCATCACCGACGCCGCCCGCCAGCCCTTCGGCCTGCTGCACGGCGGTGTCAGCCTGCTGCTGGCCGAAACCGCTGCCAGCGGCCACGCCACCTGGAAAGTGGACCTGCGGGAACGCGTGCCCGTGGGCGTGGAAGTCAGCGGTTCACACCTGCGTTCCGCCACCGAGGGCACGGTGCAGGCCATCGCTCGCGTGGTGCAGCGCGGGCGGCACTTCGTCGTCCACGAGGTGGAAATCCGCCTCAAGGAAAGCGGCGAGATGCTTTCCCTCTGCCGTGTGCGGAATTTCTACAAGCCTGTGAAATAAAAAAATCCACCGATTACACCGATGAGCACAGATTAGGGAAAATCGGTGTCAATCGGTGAAAATCAGTGGATAACTCGAACAAAAGAAGGCATGCTACTCGGCTTCCCTGGGCCTCCACATCGGCGCAGCCCGCATCAACACCTCGCGGGAAACCTTGTTCATCTTACGGCATTTCGGACAGCGCACTTCATAATAGGCCAAATCCTCGGCATGGAGCACATCCAGCGCCGCCTCGGCTTTCTTGCGACTGATGTTGAGCGGAGCACCACAGTAAGTGCAGTGAATCTGCATCGCAACCTCCTTTCAGGGCACTTCAGGAACGGCGGGCTTCTCGTGTAATGAAGCGACGGCAATGCCGCCTAAAATAAGTATAGCACCAATCAGCGTCAGCGTCGAAGGCATTTCATGCAGGAAAATGTACGCCAACAGGGTGGAACCCACCGGCTCACCCAGCAGGGTAATGGCAACGAACACCGCCGAAAGGTAGCCCAGCGCCCAGTTGAACGACGTGTGCCCTACCAGTTGCGGCACCAACGCCAGCAGGATAAACCACACATAGGTCAAAGGGCGGTAACCAAAGGCAGGCTGGCCGGAAAATGCCAGCAACGCATCCAGCACAACCGCTGCCATGCCATAGGTCAGCCCGATATACACCAGCAGCGAAGTTTTCGCCCGCAAGCGCCGCCCGATGAGAAAATAACCTGCCGCCGCCCACGCGCCTGTTAGTGCGAGGAAATCGCCCCACAGCGCGCCCCCAGCGAAGGCCGCTCCCCAATCGCACACCAGCCCCGAACAGGCATCGCCCACGCCGATGAGGCTGCCGCCCACCAGCGTCGCCAACATGCCCACGATGACAGGCACGGTCAGGCTTTCCCCCAACACCAACGGCGAAAGCAGCCCCACCCACAACGGCGTGGTTGTTACCAGCACCACCGAACTTGCCACAGTAGTGTAAGCCAGCGAAGAGATCCACGTCGCGAAGTGAACGGCGAGGAAGGTGCCGGAAATCAGCGCCAGCACCACATCGCGCCGCGAAAGTGCCCGTAACGCGGCGCGGTGCTTTCCCAGCACCGGCACCACCAGCACCGCCGCAGCAATCGTCAACCGCCACGCCGCAATCACTAACGAAGGCGCATCGCGCTGGGCGTAGCGGATGAAAATCGAGGCGGTGGAAACGGCCAGCACACCAAGGGTAATGACGGCCAGCGGAAAAAACTTCTTCTCGGTCACGCGAAACACCTTCCTCCACGCATATTTTCGCCCATTCTATCACAGCGTTTTTTATGAAAAACGCCCAAATAATCGCCCCATCCCCGCATTTTTGCCTTTCTTTAATGACAAAAGTCATACCCAAAAGCCCCAAAGTGGATTACAATAAATTCACTCTTGTTGGCATGATCCCTTTACTTATGGAGGCAAAACCATGGCTTACGTAATTACCAGTCTCTGTCTGCGCGACGGCGCCTGCACCGAAGTTTGCCCCGTGGAATGCATCGTTCCTGGCAAACCGGTGGATGAATGGCCCCTCTACTACATTGACCCCGACACCTGCATCGACTGCGGCGCCTGCATGCCCGAATGTCCGCTGGAAGCCATCTTCCCCGAGGACGAGGTGCCCGCTGACTACGAGGCCAAGGGCGGCGAGAAGATCAGCATGCCCAAAGGCACCGAAGGCTTCAACGAAGTGTACGACGGCACCGACCACAACGGTGAAGACGTTCACCTGGAAGCCACCAAAACCCTGGAAGCCGGCGAAGTGGTGGACCTCACCCCTGCCATTGACTGGAACCGCGCCTACTTCGAGGAAGGCCCCGGCTACAGCGCCCTCGAAGACTAAGCGCACCCTAAACTATGCTACAATTTGGGCGGTCGCAAGGCCGCCCGTTTCGTTGTTAAGGCACTTGTTCAGCCTTGGGAAAATAGCCCGCGGATGAACGCGGATAATCACGGATAGACACGGATTTTAGGGCGTCGAGACCACCCAAGCCATGCCAGGGCCACCAGGTAGGGGGGACGACGTCCCGCCTCACAACAAACACTCGCACTATAAGTGAACTTCTGCGTTTTCTGCGCTTTCTCTGTGCCTTCTGTGGTTTCTGCCTGTGTAATCCGTGGTTCCTCTTTGGTGCTGAACAGCCACAGGCAATTCGATTAGCGATTTGCGGCCTGACACTGGAACGCCGGAGCATTTTTTTCATGCCCATCCATCCCCTCCCCCCTGAACTGATTTCCCAGATCGCCGCTGGCGAGGTCGTCGAGCGTCCGGCCTCAGTGGTCAAGGAACTGCTGGAAAACAGCCTCGACGCGGGTGCGCAAAGCGTCGCCATCGAAATCGCCCAGGCGGGCAAAGCCCTCATCGAAGTCGCCGACGACGGTCACGGCATCCCCGCCGAAGAATTGCCCTTGGCCGTTGCCCGCCACGC
>JALVOR010000283.1 GCA_027026295.1 Anaerolineales bacterium
TCCCATACTGCCAACCGTGCCCAGGCAGTGGCTGCAATCCATGCGCCATTGGGTGAAAAGTCTATGCTGGTTATCCATCTGCGGTTGGGGCGTTCAGGTGGCGCGTCCTCGTGCTTGGGGGCAGACAACGACCGTTCAACTTCCGGGTTGGGCATATCCAATACTCGGCTGATTTTTGCCTCTGCAATATCCCACAAAAGCACCTGGTCGGCAGCCCCCACAGCCAGGGTGCGCTCATCGGGGGAAAGCGCAAGGGCAAAAGCAGGTTTCGAAGTTGGCCAAAAGGCAACCTCCTTCAAAGTGTCTGCGTCATACCACACAACACCCTCTGACGAAGCCACCGCAATCCGGTTCAGGGCGGCAGAATAAACCATATCCTCGGCACTTCCCTTGCCAAATTGTGCCAGCAACTTCAGGCGCCCCACTTGTGTTGAGGCGAGCGATGTCTGCGGTGTAGGGTAAGGTGTCCCAACGGATACCGGGAACGACCACGGGGTAGGAGAAGGTGTCCAAGTTGGCGAAGGTGTCAGCGTAGGCGAAGGCAGTGGAGCCAATGTAAGCGTCGGCGAAGGTGATGCAGTAACCGCCAACGCGCCTTCTGATGTCAAGTTGTTCGCGGTAGCCTCCGGTTCCTGAGAGAAGGACGGAACCACACAAGACAACAACAGTACGACAATGACAGGCAACATGAAGCGTTGAAGCGATTTTCGTTGCATTTAATGCCTCCCTGAAATGACATTTCCCGCTGACAGCCCCATTGCAAAAAACTTTAAAGGGCAAACACCTGCATACGCGAGACAACGGCCTGGCGCTTACGCCTTACATACGCCAGTGAAAAGGTGCTTGCCCTTTTTGTACTGATAACCAGAACAAGTTCGCGCTGCCGAAAGGCAACAAGGAACGAATGTCCTCCGCAGAAGCAAACTCTTATTTGTCAATCGTAAAGAAAGTGTAGTGATAACCGATCTTCCCATCCAGCAAACCGAAGACATCGTTGCCGTTGCGCACAACGCCCTTGCTCGAAGTGGCTTCCCACGTGAAATGGCGCGAATTACCCGTGCCCGAATGCCCTGTCAGGCGGAAAGTGGCATTGGGCAACAGGTCGTTGAGCAGGGTCACATACCACGAGCGCACTGCCGCCTTGCCTGTTACCGTGCGGGCCGTCGTGACGTGCACCGCCCGGTCGGTATAAAGTTGGATCACGGTATCGGGGTCGTGCGAATTGAGAGCCTCGATGAACTTCTCGGTAATGTCTTTCGGCGGCTGAGGCGGCGGCGTGCTCGGCCACGGGAAGTCGGCAATGGATTGCCAGATGCCCGGGGCGAGCAGATCGCGCGTCAGGTGCCATTCCCAGAAATTGACCGCATAGATACCCAACCGCTTTGCGGTGCTCATGAACTCGTTCATTTCGGAAACCGACGGAACCCAGTGGCCGTATTTGTATGCCGAACCGGCAGCCAGCAGCGGCTGGTTGGGATACATCGCCCGAAACTCCCGCACCGTGCGGGTAAGTTGTGCGCCGGGGTTATGCGCCGTAATCCAGTACACCTGCGGCAGATTGAAATCGCACTGGTCGAGGAATTCATGCCACGGGAACCCCGGATGATAACTGGGAAAACGGAAAGAACTCAACCCAATGAGCACGTCTGCCGGCATTTGCCTGCGCAGTTCGTTCATGAAGGTGCGGGCTTTGTCTTTCATGCCATTGGCTTCAAATTCCACCTCGGCATCAATAACGTATCCCTTGAGACCCAGTTGGCTGGTGCGCTCTGCAGCAATACGGGCTTCGCCTATCGGGTCTCTGCCATACACATAGTGCCAGCCCCACACTTCAATGCCTTTGGCTTTGAGCGCGCTGACCACCGGCGGCACCCGATCACGGTGGTGGTCCCAGTCGTAGTTGTAGATACCGCCATTATCGGCAATTTTGACGAGCACATGGGAAAGCCCTGCCTGTGCAGCAACGTTCGCAATGGCCTGTGGGTTGCCGTTTTCGCAACGGTAGAGTTTCCAGATGAACATTCCTTTCCCGGTGAGCATGGGAAAACCTCCTTCCTTCAATACGGGCGGGGCTGCGTGATGTTAGTAGTGTAGCATATTTTCGGGTATTTCAGGGGAAGGAAACCGGTAATTCTAGTCTGAGGGTATCTATAGCCTCAACCAAGAAAAACCGCAGATTCCGAAGAAAACATCCACCGATTTCACAGATTGGCACAGATTGGCGCCGAGCAAGCGAAAAACGCTGGGAAGTACAACGCCTCCTTCCGTTGCTTGGCAACCTTGGCGTCCCTCTCTGCGCCTCTGTATTAAATCCGCGGCCATCCGTTTTATCCGCGTTATCCGCGGCCTATTTTTCCAAAGCCGAACCGTTATCGCTTTGCCAGCGAACCATCCAGCCCCAGTTCAGGGGCAATGCGCTTCATGGCTTCGATAACATTGCCGACGTGCTCCCACAGGTCAATGCCAAGTTCCTCAGCGCCGCGGCGCATGGCTTCCCGGTCAGCGCCGGCGGCAAAAGACTTGTCCTTCCATTTCTTTTTCACCGACTTCACCTTGAGGTCATAGAGCGATTTGGAAGGCCGCACCAACGCCACCGCGGTAATCAGACCAGTGATTTCGTCGCAGGCATAGAGGGCATGCTCCATCAGGGTTTCCCGCGGGATGCCGGTGTGGTCAGCGTGGGTGAGAATGGCGTGCACGATTTCCTCCGGCACGCCGCGTTCCCGCAAAAGGGGCGCACCCGCGGTGGGGTGTTCTTCCAGCGTGGGGTGAATTTCCCAATCGAAGTCGTGCAGCAGGCCAGTGATGCCCCATTTTTCGACGTCTTCACCGAACTTTTCGGCATAAAAGCGCATCGCCGCTTCCACGGCAAGCATGTGCCGCCGCAGGTTTTCGTTTTTCACGAATTCGTGCACAATCGCCAGGGCTTCATCTCGGGTGGTCATGGGCCTTCCTCCGGGAAAATGGGTTCGGCGTTGCCCAGCACGGGCAGCGGGTGGGTAATGTGGACATCGAGCAGCGCGCGCGACGTTGCCAGCAACTCGCGCAGGTTCCAGTAAATATAGGGCAGGGTGCGGTAACGGCGGCGGTCGGCGACCACGCCGACGGCATCCACACCCACCGCGCGGCAGGTGTAAACTGCCCGCGGCAGGTGAAATTTTTGCGTGACCACCAGAGCACTTTTCACACCGAAAATGGCGCGGGCGCGATAACAGGTGTCGTAGGTGCGCCGCCCGGCGTAATCGAGCACCAACGCCTCGTCGGGCACACCCAGGCTGAGGGCATACTGCCGCATGGCTTCCGGTTCATTGTAGTTGAGGAAGCGGTTGTCACCACTGAGGAGCAATTTTTGTGCCTTCCCGCTAAAATAGAGGTCGGCGGCAGTACGCACGCGGTCGCGCAACACAGGCGTGGGGCTGCCATCGCGCCACAGCCCGGCGCCAAAAACGATGATCACCGGGCGGGCGGGGGCATTTTCCACAGTGGTCATGGCGCGATGCGTGCGGGAAAGCACCCACACGCGGGCAGCCAACAAAATGCCA
>JALVOR010000284.1 GCA_027026295.1 Anaerolineales bacterium
GGGGGGTGGGGGGGGGTGGGGGTGGGGGCGTGTGGGGGGGGGGGGGGGGCGAGGGCGGGGAGGGGGGGGGGGGGGGTGGGGGCTGCGGGGGGGGGGGCGGGGGTCGTCGGGCGGCGGGGGCGGGTAGTCGGCGTCGGCGTGGAAAACAGCCACTTTCAGCAGCAGGTTATCCAGGTCGGCGGAAACCAGGATGTGGTCAAGGGTCTGCACTTCGCCCTGGTAAATGTAGGTGTAGCGGGAAACCGCATCCATGCCGTCCATCACATGCACCAGGCCGCCATCCCGCAGGGCCTGAATGGGCGGGGAGTCAAAGTATGAGTTCAGGTCGCCCATCAGGATGATGCGCGCCTGGGGGTCGGCTTCCCGAATGCGGTGGATGACCTCCAGATTCCATTTGGCCTGCGCCAGCCGCCGCGGTTCGGTCACTTTTTCGCCGCCAGCCATGGAAGTGAAGTGGTTGACGATGGCATACACCTCAAAGGGCGCGCTGCCGCCGCTCACCCGCAGGTGCACGGCCAACGGCGGGCGAGAGGTCAGCCCTTCGGGGGCGTCGTATTGCTTCACGTCCAGAATTTCTACCCGGTCGGTGCGAATCAGGAAGCCGACATCGATGCCGCGGGCATCGTGGCCTTCGATAAGCACGGCCTTGTAGCCGTAAGGCGCAAGCACATCGGTGGCGGCCACATCGTTGAGTACGCCGATGTTTTCCACCTCTTCCAGCCCTACCACCAATGGGAAGCCTGCCTGGGCGATGGTGTTGGCGACTTTCTGCACGCTGACGTGATACTGCTGAATGGTCGGCATGGGCGGGTTGCTGGGGTTGGGTTCCTGGGCATCGAAGAAGTTTTCGGTGTTCCAGGTCATCACGCTGAAGACATCGTTGGGTGTCTTGGGCAGCGGCTGCAGGGCGTGGTCGGTGGCTTCCACCGTGGGTGCCTGCAACGGCTCGATTTTGTAAGCGCCGTAAGTGTAGGCCAGCGGCCCGGCGGGGATGGCAAGGTGGTCGCCCGCGGTGGCGCGGTAGGGCATGCCCTTCGCCGAATCGTAGGCGCCGAAAGAGCCATCGTCCACGAACATCAGGAAGCCATCTTCCGCGCCGCGGGGGATGTGCTCGCCATCGGGCAGGGCGGCCACCTTGTCCGCGGGAATGACGGGAGTTTCGCCGTAGCGGCTGGTGGGGCCGACGGCCACCACTTCCTGCGGGGCGGCGACCAGCATGCCTTCCAGGTGCTCGTAATAGATCGCGGCTTCGGTGGGGTCTTCGGGCGGGGTCAGGGTGATGGGCTGGGGTTCCGGCGCTTCGCCTGCCACCGTGAAGCCATCGGCAGAGGTCAGTTCGATGACCGTCTGCTGCCAGGCTTCCTTCACCGTGCCCGTGACCCGCACTTTGTGACCGTACAGGCTGGTGATGAAATCGGGCTTTTGCAGCCCCACGGCGTGCCAGAGCGTCTTGGGAATGCTGACGAACAGCCCTTCGGAAGTGTTGGGGTCGTTGTCGGGCTGTAAATCCTGAATGAAGAAGCCGCCCAGGTCGGGGAACACGCCCGTGACCACGCCCTCGGTGGTGAGTTCCTCGCCGCGGTAAGGCGATTTGAAACCATCGCCCTGAATTGCCCAGATGGGCACGGTGTCGCCGAGGAAGACGAAGCGTGTGGGGCCGGTGGCGGGTTCTTCCACCTGGTCGGCGGTGGCGCGGTAGCCGCTGAGGGTGATGGCGCTGCCGCCGCGTGCCCGGAAAGTAGCCTGCATGCTGGTGGCCTCGCCCGCGGGCAGGCCGGCGACGTGCCACACCACCGCGCTGCCTTCCAGCGCGCCGTCGTGGTCGGCCTGTTGGAAGGCGGCGGTGGCCGCCGCAGGCAGTGGCAGGGTCAGCACCACGTTGGTGAGGTCATCGGGCAGGTGGTTGGTGGCGGTAAGGGTGACGGTGAAGGCATCGCCGGGCTGCACGTAGAGGGGAGCGCGCACTTCGGCCAGCAGCGTTGGCGGGTATTGGGGCACGATGTCGCTCTGGCGGCGAGGGTAGAGTTGAACGCTGCCGTCGCGGGCTTCCAGAATGCCGGTCAGTTGGGCTTCCTGGCCGTCTTCCAGCAGTTCCAGTGGGTTGGCCTGGGTGTTCTTGTCGATGTAAACGCCGAGGCTGTGGCCGCTTTCGTCGGCTAATGTGAGGGTGTAACTGTAGGAATGCTCGGCAAGGTCGGTCACGGTGCCCTGCACGGTGACCAGGCGGCCTGTCAGGTCGGGCGAGGCGGCTTCCTCGAGGGAAACCGGCAGCGGCTGGGGCTCGTGCACGCCTGCCTCGGTGAGAATCTGGATGTCGTCGGGCAGTTGTTTGGGTTGAATTTGCACCGCGTCGCGGTAGACGGCCACCACGCCCCGCACCTGCACCTGCGCGCCGATGGGCACGTCCACCTGCCCTTCGCCGCCGAAAACCTGGATCTGGATGCCGCCGGTGTCATCTTGCACATAAAACTTGTTGTTGCCGCCGCCGGCGTAAAAACCGCCGGTGTACATGGTGGCAACGCCTTCCACGATGACCTCGGTGCCCTGGGGGAGGGAGCGCACCACTTTGATGGGAATGGCCCCGCCGCCCACGGCCACCGCCTGCGGCGCGCCGAACACAAAGCGCCCGTCGGCTTCGGCGTAGTAGCCGCTTGCCACCGCGGTGAGGTAGGTCCAGGGGGCCTCGAGAGTCAGGTTTATCGTGGCACTTTCCCCTGGGGCAACCTGCTTCAGCGTCCATGCCACGGTGGGGGCGGTTTCTTCCATGCCTTCAATAGCAACGAGTTTCAGCCCGGGGGGCGGGGTGAAGAACACCACGACGTCGGTCAGGGTTTGCTCGCCGTGGTTGGTGAACACCAGGGGGGCGTCGAAGGTCGTGCCGGGCTTGACCTGCGCCGGAGCCTGCCATGTGAGGGTGGCGGGCAGGGCAAAAGCCGCGGCAAGGGGGCTGCCGGTGTTGGCGGGTTCGGGCACGCCAATCTGGAAGTCGGTGGCGTTGTCGTCGGTATCCTGCCCGTTGCCCTGCGCCCCGCCGGGCTTGCGGATGAGCGCCTCACCGTTGTGGAAGCCAGGCGCGGGGCTGCCCTCGGTGAACGCGGCAGGCCCTTTGCCCCAGGCCACGCTATCCACCGGTTTGCCCTCGGTGGTGCGGAGTTGCAGGCCGCCGCGCGGCGGCACGATGGGCAGCGAAAAGGCCGCGTCGGCGGGCAGGCCAACGTCTTCCCCTTTGGCTGCCAGCAGGTAATGCCCGCCCGGCGGCACTAAGGCGTGTTCCTTCCAGCGGTAGAGCAGTTGGGGCTTGCTGCTGTCGTTGAGTTGATACCACAGCGACCAGCCCTGCAGGTCGGCGATTTCGGCGGTGGGGTTGTAAAGCACGATGAAATCGTGGTTGTTGTCGCCGTCCACGCCCGCCATGATTTGGGCAATCACCAGGTGGTCGGCAGCGGGCGCTGCTGTGGTGGGGGAAGCCGCCTGCGGTGGGGTGGCGGGTTGGGCGCTTGGCGTTGCCGGCTGGCAGGCCGCCGCTAATAGCG
>JALVOR010000285.1 GCA_027026295.1 Anaerolineales bacterium
TGGCTTGTACGATGGGCACCACGGGCAGCACCACCGTTGCGGTGGGGGCCGGGGTGCCGTTTTCCTGGGTAGGGGGCGGCGGCGCTTCGCCCACGTAGTAGGCAGCGTCGATGGTGTAATACGTTGCCCCGCGGCTGTCGGTCGCGCAGCCTGCGCCGATATCGCGATAGTGTTCCCCCATCATGGTGTTCCAGTGGGGCTGGTCGCCTGTCCACATCTGAATGACCGCGGCGGGGCTGAGATTGTAGCCCCAGGCAATGTTTTCGGAAACGAAAATCGTGCGCCCACCGCCATAGCCCGCGGCGCGGGCGCGGTCGCGCGGGTGCGAGCCATCAGGCCCGATATGGGTCATGGTCTGAATCGAGGCCTGATAATCGCTGTGTGCCTGCGAGAGCGCCATCAGAATGGGGTTGGGCTGATAGGGCGGCAGCCCGTGGGAAGTCCGCAGGGCATTGACCTGGGCAATCAGCGCCGAGGGGCAGTTTTCAGCCCGGGTGGCGCGCAGCAAACCCGTGCCAGCCACCAACAGCAAGGCCGCGAAAACCGCTACAAACCACTTGCCCCACGGCAGGGGTATGCGCTGTTTCATCGGAACACCTCACGTCCGCATGGGCAGGTTGTAACCCCCGTCAATCCACAACACCTGCCCGCGAATCATCGCCGCACCCGGCGTGCACAGGAAACCAACCACGCTCGCCACATCATCGGGCGTGACCAGCCTGCCCGCCGGGGTTGCCTGCACCACTTTGTCAATCAGGGTGGAATCCTGAAAAGTGGAAAAATGCGCCAGCGCCTCGGTACGCACGACGCCCGGCGAGACTGCGTTGACCACAATATTCTGCGCGGCGAGTTCCACCGCGAGGTAACGGGTGATGGCTTCCAGCGCCGCTTTGCTTGCCCCCACCACGACGTATTCCGGCAGCACCCGCACCGAGCCAGGGCTGGAAACCGCCACCATGTAGCCTCCGCCGCGCGCCGCCATCAGCGGCGCGGCGCGCTGGGCGCCAAAGAGGAACGAGCGGGCGTTGATGTTCATCGTCCAGTCCCAGCCGCGGGGCTTTTGCTGCATTGCCGGGCGGTTGTAGCCCGAGGCAGCGTTGTGGACGAAAATGTCCAGCCCCCCGAAGGTTTCCTGCGTGGCCGCGAAGAGGGCATTCAGGTCGTCCATCTCGCCGACGTTGGCCTTGACCACTAACGCCTTGCGCCCCAGGGCGCGGATTTCTTCGGCGGTTTCCTCGGCAGGGGCGCGGTTGCGAAAGAAGTTGACGACCACATCCGCACCGCGGCGGGCAAAATAGAGCGCAATGGCGCGCCCAATACCTCGCCCCGAACCGGTAACCAGGGCAACTTTGCCAGCAAACGATGGTGATTCAGAAGAAGAGGTCATAAGGTAACAGGGAATGTGGTCAGCGTCGCGGGCACGCTGGTTTCGGCGACGCCGTTGGCGTAGTAATGCACGAGGACTTCCTCGCCGGGCTGCGCGTACGAGCGGCGCACAGCGGCCATGGCAATGGGGCCCAGGTCGGGGTGTTCGGCAAACGAAGTGACGCTGCCTACCTGATCATCTCCGACGCGCACGGAAGCGGGCAGGGTGATGGGGGAAGCAAGTTTCAGCCCCACCAGGGTGCGGCTGCGGGAAAGGTCTCGCGCCTCGTAAGCCAGCATGGTGCGGCCGGGAAAATCGCCCTTTTCCAAATCCACCAGGTCGCCCAGCCCCACTTCGAAGGGCGAAAACTCGGCAGTAAGTTCGGTTTCCCCACCCGGAATACCCCGCCGGATGCGCTCGGCATGGTAAGCGTTGTCGTCGAGCAAGGAGGTGTGGGCGATCATCATCACCGTAACGCCCTTGGGGTTGAGCATCAACAACCCGCCGCCCAAAACAGCAGGCAGGGAAACCGCTGCCGAGCCGTTTTCAAACCGCTGGGCATGACCGGGAAACTTGGGGGCTTCCAGCCCGCCCGGCGGCTCACCTTCCCCCGGCAGCAACTCGGAAATCTCCCACAGGCGCGATTCGTCCTGCAGCGAAACGGCAAACCGGAAAGTCTTCTTGCGAAAAGCCGCCAGCGGCACGGTGCCGCTGGTTTCTTCCAATTGCGAGCGCAGGTATTGCAACGCCGCCCCCACGCTACCGGAAAGCACCAGCGCCAGCAAAGCATCGCCATCGTTGAGCACCGCCAGCAGGTTGAGAATGCGTCCGGCGGCGTTGGCGAGCACCGTGAACACAGCCCGCTCATGCTCGACGCGGCGCACATCGTTGGTGCCGAGGGCCTGGAGAAAGTCGAAGCGGTCTTCTCCGCTAATGCGAATCGCGCCCGCGTGGTAGCGGCGGTAATACATCCATGCCATGGGTTGACCTCCATCCAAGAGGAGGGGAAGGATGACCAGATTATAACATCCTGCGGTGCGGCGAGCGGCAAAGAGCCCGACAATGCCACGGCGCTATGACGCGCTCACCCCGGCGAGGAAAGCATCCAGGACTTCCAGGGCGCGGCGGGCATAAGCGGCGTAGCGTTCCCGCTTGTTGCGAATGCGGCGGGAAAGCGGCGGCCCGATGCCGTCATTGGCTTTCATCGGCTGGGAATCGGCTGCCGATGCGTGGGTGATGTCGTGGCGGCGCGGACCCAGCATGGTTTCCGGCGGCAGCCCGCGCGGCGGCTACCCCTGCAGCACGCGAGCAGCGTTCCAGCCCGCCAGCAGGCCGGTGGCAATGTTGCCGACGTAGCCTTCCACGCCTGTGATTTGCCCGGCAAAGAAGAGATCATCCCGGTTGTGGAATTGCAGGGTAGGGCGCAGCAGCGCGGGCGAAAACAGGAAGGTGTTGCGGTGCATCTGCCCGTAACGGGCAAACTCGGCATGTTCCAGCCCCGGAATCATGCGCAGCACGCGGCGCTGCTCGCCGAATTTGAGGTTGGTCTGGAAGCCCACGATATTGTAGAGGGTGCCGGCGAGGTTGTCCTGCCGCAGTTGCACCACGGCGTAGGGGCGCTTGCCGGTGCGGGGGTCGGTCAGCCCCACGGGGCGCAGGGGGCCAAAGGCGAGGGCGTCGCGGCCGCGGCGGGCGAGCACTTCCACGGGCAGACAGCCCTCGAAGAATTTACCCTTGCCCGCGCGCACGCCTGCGCCGCTTTCCAGCACCGGCTTCTCGAAATCGTGCAGTTCAATGCGCTCGGCGTTCACCAAAGCCTCGATGAAGGCGTCGTATTCCTCGCGGTTCAGCGGGCAGTTGATGTAATCGCCGGTTTCCTGCTCGCCGCGGCCATAGCGGGAGGCGCGAAAGCAAATGCTCATGTCAATGGAATCCGCCACCACGATGGGGGCAATGGCATCGTAGAAATAGAGATGCTCCTGCCCGGTGAGTTCGGCAATGGCGCGGGAAAGGCGGTCGGAAGTCAGCGGCCCCGAGGCGATAATCGCGGGTTCGGCGGGAATTTCGGTGACTTCCTCCCGCACGATGGTGATGTTGGGATGGCTTTCCAGCGCGGCAGTGCCTTTTTGGGCGAAGATACCGCGGTCCACGGCCAGCCCGCCGCC
>JALVOR010000286.1 GCA_027026295.1 Anaerolineales bacterium
ACCGTACCCCCCGCCTGACGCAGTGGCACGTGTTGCGGCAGCAACTGGATTTGGCGGCTGAATTGGGGCTGCCGGTGAGTTTGCATAATCGCGAAGCCACTGCCGATTTCCTCGGCGTTTTGCGCGAGTGGGTTGCCGATTTGCGTGATGAAGGCAACCCGCTGGCAGAGCGCCCCGGTGTGTGGCACGCTTTTGGCGGCAGCGAAGCCGAAGGGCGCGAGGCTCTGGAGATGGGTTTCCTGTTGGGTATTGGCGGCCCCATAACTTTCAGGAACGCCCCTGATCGTCGGGAAGTGGTCGCCGCGTTGCCCCTCGAGGGGCTGATTCTGGAAACCGATGCCCCTTTCCTGGCACCGCATCCTTATCGCGGACGCCGTAACGAGCCTGCCTACGTGCGCCTTGTGGCGGCTCAGATCGCTGAATTGCACGGTGTGAGCATTGCCGAGGTAGCCGAAGTCACTTCCCGCAATGCGCAAAAACTCTTTCGTTGGAGAGAAATGGTTTGACCACGGTATCCTTTTTCGCACCGATACGAGAGAATCTGCAGGCCGTTGAAACCCTGATGCGCCAGCAGGCTGCAGACTATCATCACGATTTGGATGCTGCGCTGCAACATCTGCTCTCGGCGGGGGGGAAGCGCCTGCGCCCCGCATTGGCGTTGCTGGTGGGTAAAATGCTGGGCGCTGAAATCGAGCCGCTGGTGACTCTGGCGGCGGCGATTGAATTGTTGCACACGGCAACCCTGGTTCATGATGATCTTATTGACGGAGCCCTGTTGCGCCGCGGCATTCCCACGCTCAACGCTTCCTGGTCGCCGGCGGCTACCGTGCTCACCGGCGATTTTATGTTTGCCCGGGCCGCCAGACTGGCTTCGCAAGTAAATTCTCTGGAAGTGATGCAGTTGTTCACTGAAACGTTGGCAATTATTGTCAACGGTGAGATCGCTCAACTGTTCGAGGGACCCGGCCTGGCAGATCGCGCGGCATATTACCGGCGCATTTTTGCCAAAACGGCTTCCATGTTCGTGCTGGCGACTGAATCGGCGGCTGTGCTGAGCGGTGTGGATGAGGCTCAAATCGAAGCCATTCGCGGTTATGGACACGATTTGGGCATGGCGTACCAGATCGTGGATGACATTCTGGATTTCACAGGCGACCAGGTGAAACTCGGCAAGCCCGTGGGCAGCGATTTGCGCCGCGGGTTGATTACCATGCCGGCCCTGTGTTATCTGGAAAGCCATCCCGATAGCGTTGCCTTGCAATCTGTTTTGGAGGGGCGCATCGTGCCCGAAAGTGAAATGGATGCCCTGATTGAGCGCATTCGGGAAAGCGAAGCGATTGCGCAGGCGGCGGACGATGCCCGCCGTTTGGTACATCGGGCAATAGCACACCTGCAGGCTTTCCCTGCTGGCCCTGAGCGCGAATCGCTGGAAGCCCTTGCGGCGTATATCGTCGCCCGTGATTTTTAAAGGCCAAATTACTTTCTCCATCGTGGCAGATAAAAAAAAGACGCTTGCGTAACCTCGCAGGCGTCTTTTTTCGTTGTTGCTGAATTTTTGAGGTGTTGTTTCTTACACTGCTCGGATGTCCTCAAATTTTTCTACGTATTTCTCAAGAGCGGCTTTGGCCTGTTCGATGTTCAGCCCCTGGATTTTGATGGTAATCAATGTGGTGGCAGCATCTTCACCGGCGAAGGTGCCCAGTGAAACGATGTTCCCGCCGGCGTCGGCGACGGCTTGGGCAATATGCGCCAGTTCGCCGCGCACGTCGGGCACCAGAATGGCTACCCGCACGCCAGGGGCCCGGGCACCCATCATTTCCAGCAAAATCTTGAAGAGGTCGGTCTCGGTGATGATGCCAACGAGTTTGCCGTCACGCATGACAGGCAGCCCGCCGATTTTGTTGTCGACCATCACTCGGGCGGCTTCTTCGATGGGGGTGTCGGTCGTCACGGTGATGACGTCGCGGGTCATAATTTCTTCGACCGTGACTTTGCTCAGCCAGTAGTTGACTTCGTGCACGCTCAGCGTGGTGGCGGCAGAAGGCGAAGCGTTGAGCAGGTCTTTGTCGGAAACGATACCGACGAGTTTGCCGTTCTTGACGACAGGGACACGCCGCACGTGTTCCATGCGCATCAAGTTGAGGGCGTCGAGAATGGGCATGTCGGGCGGAATAGTGATGACAGGGTGAGACATACGATCGCCGACGAGCATGATTGAACCTCCTGGGGGGTGTCGGCCCGCGTAGCGGGGAATCTGTTTTGCTGCTTATAGTTTACCTTAAAAAGTCAAGATGTGAAAAGTGGCACAAGTCATGTGTGCGTAGTGACTTGTGTTACTACAACTCCAGATGGCACGTTCTGTACAGGATATATTTTTCATGGGCAACTGTTCAGCCTTTGGAAAACAGCCCGCGAATGAAAGCGGATAATTACGGAACGCTTCGTTATTTTGACGGGAAGTTGCGAGCAAGGTCAGTCATCGGCTTTAAAGGAGTAACCAATGCCGCGCTCGGTGAGCAAATAACGGGGCTTGTTGGGGTCGGGTTCGATTTTGCGCCGCAACCGCCCGATGTACACACGCAGGTATTCGGCTTCCTGCCCATATTCGGGGCCCCAGACGTGCTGCAAAATGGCGCGATGGGAAAGTACCTTGCCCGCGTTGCGCATCAGATATTCCAGCAGGTCGAATTCAATCGGCGTGAGGTCTAACGGCTGACCGTTGAGCGTTACTTCGTGGCGCTCGCGATCGAGCATCAAAGGGCCGTGGTTGAGTACCACGGGTTCGGGTGTGGTGGGGGGGCGCTGGGCACGCCGCAGCACGGCTTGCACCCGCGCCAGCAATTCGCCGACGCCGAAGGGCTTGGTGAGGTAATCGTCGGCGCCATAGTTCAGGGCCTGAATTTTGGTGTTTTCTTCGCTTAGCGCCGACAGCACGATGATGGGAACGTTGGAAATGGCTCGCAGGCGCTTGATGGTTTCCACCCCGTCCATTTGGGGCATGATCAGGTCGAGGATGACCAGATCGATGTCGTGGTTTTGGAATTTTTCCAGCGCGTCGGCACCGTTGACGGCAGTAACTGCACGGTAGCCGCGCACATCCAGGTTGCGGCGCATGAATTCGCGCAAGGTTTTGGCGTCGTCCACAACGAGTACGGTTATATCTCGAGGGGCGTGCATTGTTCCCTCCTAATCGGCGGCGAGCGGAGCGTCGCCGGGTGAAATGAGTGGCAGCGAGAAGGTCATGCAAGTGCCGCGGGTGCGCGGCTCGACCCAGATTTTGCCGCCGTGGGCTTCCACGAAGCCGCGGCAAATGGCAAGCCCCAGCCCTGCGCCGGAAGCCTGCCGGGTGAGGCCGTCTTCCACGCGGTAGAAACTGTCGAAAATGTGCGGAATGTGTTCCGGGGGAATGCCGGGGCCTTCGTCTTCCACGCGGATGAGAATGCGGCCCGGCTCGGCACTCACGCTGACCCGCACAGGGCGGCCTTCGCCGCCGTATTTGACGGCGTTTTCGATGAGGTTGCGTAGCAC
>JALVOR010000287.1 GCA_027026295.1 Anaerolineales bacterium
CGTGCGGGCAACCTGTGCCTTCTTCTGACCGATCGCCACATAGATACAGAGCACATCCTTACCCTTCTGGTTGAGGATGGTGTCGATGGCGATGGCGGTCTTGCCCGTCTGGCGGTCGCCGATGATGAGCTCGCGCTGGCCGCGCCCGATGGGAATCATGGCGTCGATGGCCTTGATACCCGTCAACAGGGGCGTGTCGACGTCTTTGCGCTCGATCACGCCGGGGGCGATGCGCTCGACGGGGCGATAGCGCTCGAACTTGATGGGCCCCTTGCCGTCGATGGGTTCACCGAGGGCGTTGACCACGCGACCAACCATGCCATCGCCCACAGGCACCGAAGCAATGCGCCCGGTGGTGTAAACCTTGGTGCCCTCTTCGATTTCGGTGTAGTCGCCCATGATGATGATACCGACATTGTCCTTCTCTAAGTTGAAGGCAATGCCCATCACACCGTTTTCAAAGCGCACCAGTTCCTGCGAGCGGACATCGGAGAGGCCACTGGCGCGGGCGATGCCATCGCCCGCTTCCAGCACCACGCCCATGTCGCGCACTTCCAGACGAGGCTCGAAGTCCTCAATCTGCTTCTGCAAATCTTCTACAATTTGTTTGATGGGTTCAGTCATTTCGCCTCCAAGATGCTTACCGACTCAATGCTGCCACCGTCTCAGCGTCGAGGCGCTGCAAGACAGCCACCAGCAATTGCACGGCCTGATCAAAGTCGTCACGATGAATAATCGCGCTATGAGAATGAATGTGGCGAGCGGGAACGCTCAAGACAATGGTCGGCACACCGGTGCGGTGCAGGTGAATCACCGCACCGTCGGTCGCGCCGCCTTCCACAAAGGAAATCTGCAGGGGGACGCCGATTTCCTTTGCCGTTTCCAAAAACAGGTCACGCAGGGCAAGGTTGGGAATCATGCTGCGGTCGTAAATCAGCAGCGAGGGGCCTTTGCCCATTTTGGCGGGTGCCTGATCGGGCTGCACGCCGGGCACGTCGCCCGCAATGTCCGATTCCAGCACAATGGCTACATCAGGCTCGACCGACCACATGCCGGTCTTCGCACCACGCACGCCCACTTCTTCCTGCACGGTGGCAACGCCATAGACAGCGTTGGGATGCGCCGTTTCCTGCAGGGCTTCCAAAGCCCGAACCATCACAGCCACACCCACCCGGTCGTCGAAGGCTTTGGAAAGGTAGGACCTGCCATTGGCCAAAACGACGAAGTCGGCGCGCGGCACCACAGGATCTCCGGGGCGCACACCGGCTTCTTCAACCTCGCCCTTCGAGGTAGCGCCAATGTCGATGTACATGTCCTTCTTCTGGACGACCTTGTTACGCTCCTCGGGCGGCAGCAGGTGAGGCGGCTTGGCGCCAATCATCCCCACCACATCGCCTTTGCCGGTCTTGACAATGACCCGCTGGCCGAGCAGCACCTGGTCGAACCAGCCGCCCAACGGCAGGAATTTAATGAAGCCCTCCTTGGTGATTTGCTTGACCATGAAACCCACTTCGTCCATGTGGGCGGCCAGCATCACCCGGGGGGCTTCGGCGCTGCCTTGCTTGCGGCAAATCAGGTTGCCCAGGCGGTCTTGCGAAACGTCGCCGAGGGGCTCCAGATATTTGCGCGTTAAAGCACGCACGGGCGCCTCGTAACCGGGCACGCCGTGGGCCTCCGTCAGCGATTTCAGCAAGGCTGTGGTTTTATCCATGCGATTGCAAATTCCTCATGAGCGTCACCGCACCGTCCGGTGGCACGGCAAAACTTCCCCGCGATTTCTCTCTGTGGGGAACGCTAAAATGATACCCGAAAGGGGAGATATTGTCCAGTTTTGGCGCGGCAGGGGTGCACGCAAATGTTGTAGAAGCGTGGTTGTTCGTCTTTGGGAAAATAGGCCACGGATGATCACGGATGCACACGGATTTTTTAACGCCAAGGTCTCCAAGATGACGCCAAGCCCGCCAAGAGGGGACAACGCCAAGGCACAGAGAGGCACAAAGAGGCATAGAGGAGGTTGAATTCGGCATGGTGTTGCTTTGGTTTTCTACGAATTGACGAAGTAGCGCTTCACGAATTGCTTTGTTTCTGTGTTTTCGGTGGCGTTTCGGTGTTTTCTGTGGTCTTGTGCCTTTGCCCTCACACCATAGCAGGGCTATCATTTCTACACATTTTGCTTGCACCCCGCGGCAGCGCGACCCAGCCGCCTCAGTGCTCCGACTTGATTTCGCTGGCCGGAATGCCCTGGTCACTGGCGACCACCAGACCGGTGCCGCGACGCAGGTCGCCCTTGTAGGCGATGCCGGCGGTCTCGGGAATCCAGCCTTCCAGGTTGAACGGAATCACCCCGTAAGCCACCATCCACTCGCCGTTGTACTTGCGGGCGATATGGATGTGGGTGCCCGTGGTGTGCCCGCCCTCGCAGGAAGGGTGACCAATGGGATCGCCTTCCTTCAGCAGCGCCCCTTCGGGCACGCGCCCGTTGGTGCCGACGTGCAGGTAGAACACGTCCCAGCCGGTGCGCTCGTCGCGGTCGCCGTCCAGGTCGAGCACCACAATGCCGGGTTCCGAGCGCACAACCACGCTATCGGCCACAGCCACCGCCCACTTGTCGGTGGGCTGGCAGCCCGAAACGCCCCGCGGGGCAAAATCCAGGGCGGCAAAGGGCTGCCCCAGCCCCCAGCCGGTGTGCGGCGCGCCCGTGTAAACCCAGATTTCCCCCTTGGGGAAGGGCAACTTCATGGGCGGCTGGTGCAGGTTGGCGGGAATGTGGGGCGGCGGCGGGTTCTGCCACGGGTCGCCAAACAGGAAGGCATACAGGCGGAAAAAGCCGCGTGGCGAAACCGCCTCGTGATACATACCCGCGGGCAGCATCTGGGCGAAGTAGTTTTGCAGCGCCACGGTGGCGGCATTCTGCCACGGGTCGGGGCGGATTTCGGTGCCATCGCGCAAGATGAAAAGCGGCAGTTGCCCCAGCCGCCAGGCGTAGTAGCCGTTGTTGAGCAGGTTGGCGGCATAGTTCAGTTGCAAAAACAGGCCGTGGTGGGCAGGGTCTTCGTAGCCCAAAGGGTAGCGCATCTGCTCCGGCGGCAGGGTAAGGCGGGTGAGCGCGCCGGTCTGGTATTCCAGCAAGGCAATGAGCAGCCGCGGGTCGATGCTGTAGGCGCGGGCGATGTATGCCACAATCTGGGGGCCGGTGCGGGTGGCGTGGGCAGCATATTCCTCGTAGTGCGCCAGCCAGCCGTTGGGGTACTGCGCCAAGAAGGCTTCCGTATCGAAGTCGCGGGAAGCCGGCCCGTTCACGAAAAGCGGGTCGGGCAGAATTTTGAACGGCGTGCCCCAGAAAGGTGCGTAGTAAATCGGCACTTTCATGGGGAAGCCGGGCGGCAGAGTGGTGATGTCGGGGGGAATGTCGGGGTTGGCGTCGCGGATTTCCTGCACGGTGGTGTTGAAATGGGCAGCCACCGCGGGCAGGGTGTCGCCGGTTTGGGCGGTGTAATCGACCAAGGTGCCGGGGGCATATTCAGGGC
>JALVOR010000288.1 GCA_027026295.1 Anaerolineales bacterium
GTTTTTCCACAGTGGGAATGCCGTACTTGTCCCATCCGCGGCGCTCGTAGGCGGCATCCATCAGTTTTTCGTATTCGGCGTAGCGGTGCTTGCGCAGCGCGGCCACTTTTTCTTCGGTGGTCATCGTGTCCACATCGTGGCCGAGTTCCCGCAGTTGCTTGTCGTAGCGTTCCTGACGGGATTCGTATTCCTCGACCGTGACCGGCCCCATGGCGCGGTAGGGCACGTAGTCGTATTCCCGGGTGCCATAGCCCAGACGCACGGCAAACACCCGCTGGAAGTTGTACACCTTCTCGGATTCGAAGATCAGGTCGTCGGGCGTGACCTTCTTGCCCAAAATGCCTTCGTAGAGCCAGGTGTAGTTTTCCAGATGTTCGGGCACTTTGTGCGGCTCGTCGGTCTTCTCGTTGCCTTCGGGGATGATATCGTTCCAGGGCAGTTTGCACAGGCCGTGCAGGCTGAACCAGGTGCGCCACATGGGGAACCAGTGCAGCGCCTCGGCCTTGTCTTCGAAGGTGGGCAGTTGCTTGTTGACCTGATCCATGAAAATCAGCCAGGCTTCGTCGTGCTGACCGCCCTTGAGGGTGAGGCCGTAGCCGCCCTGCTGGGCGATGGATTCTTTGGTGACGTACTCGGAAATTTCCATGCCTTTGTTGTGCATGGCGATGTCGGCGAGGAACTGGCGGTCGGCGCCGTATTGGTCGGCGAAGTAGTCCACCAGGTAGCGGGTGCCCTTGCCAACGAGCAGGCCGAAGCCCTCACCGCGTGCCATCTGGTGCAGAATTTCCAGCACAGCCTCGCTGTTGCCCCAGGTCAGGTCGAGGCCGCCGGTGCGCTCGGCGTTCAGGATGCCCTTTTCCCAGCATTCCATGCAGAAGGCGACGGTGTTGGCGAAGGAAATCGTGTCGATGCCATAAGTATCGCAGTAGAAGTTGATTTCCAGCACGGCGAGGGGGTCGAACGTGCCGATGTTGGCGCCGAAACCGGCGGCGTTTTCGTATTCGGGGCCGTCCACCAGCACAGGCTGGCCCTTGAAGGGGCCGGTTTTCAGGTGGAAGTGGTCCACACCGTGGGAGCAGGAAAGTTGGCAGCCCGCCCAGCAGCCATCGGGCATGCCCTGGCTGAAAAGGTTTTTCCAGACGGTGGAATCAATTTTGTGGGCATCGGGGTGCGAACCAAACTTGTAGTTGTGCACCGGCAGCAAGTCGAAGTGGTCCATGATTTCGATGAGGTAGGGCGTGCCGATTTTGCGCATCTGGTTTTGCTTGTCATCAAAGGTCAGAATTTCAGTGTTGATGCGCTTGCCTGCCTTCTTGACCAGCGACATGTCGGCAGGGTTGTTGGAATCGCCCTTCAGGTTGCTGAAGCGCACCACAATGCCCTTGATTTTCTTATCTCGGAACACGGTAGCGGAGCCGCCGCGGGCAGCCTGCTTGATACGCATTTCCTTGCGGCGGACATCGTACCAACTGAAGTTCAGGGCGCCGTAATCAATATGGTCGGCGGCAGGCCCGGCGGTGATGGTGGAAATCGCCAGTTTGCCCTTTTTGCCGTCGCCTTTGTACATCTCGGCGAGTTGTTCCTTGAGTTCATAGGTATCGAGGGCTTCCAGCGGTGCGGCTTCAATGGTCACTTTACCGGTGTCGCCGTCGATGAAGATGATGACTTCTTCGCTGGCTTTGCCCTGAATTTCGAGCACATCGAAGCCGGAAAACTTCATGTAAGGCCCGAAATAGCCGCCAACGTTGCTGTCTACGATTTGTTTGGTGAGCGGCGAGATGAACACCACGGTAGATTTGCCCGAACCGGGATACGCTGTGTTGCCGGAAATCGGGCCGCTGGCGATGAGCAGTTCGTTTTCCGGGTCGTCCCACTTGGTATCGTCCTTGATGGCATTCCACAACAACCACAACGCAAAGCCCTTGCCGCCGGTGAAGCGCTCTTTCATCTCCGGGGTAACCGGTTTTTCGGCAATGGTGTAATCATCCAGGTTGATGTAGAGCGTACGGTTGGCGTAGCCCCGCTCCACCGGGCGCAGTTCATATTGATATTCAGCCAACAAGCGATGTGCCGCCTTGAGTTCCTCGACAGGCACCGACATGGTGGTCATAAACGCCTCCTCTTAAAGTGTAAGTGTCTGTACAGTGCTCCTCAATTATACTGCAAAAGCCATCGGGCCGACGAAAAACCTCCAAATTGGCAGGCATCGTCACCGCTCCTCTCTTCTTCTCATGCTATAATGAAAAGAAGTTTGCCGGGCATCTCCGTGAGGCGGCTTTCCCTCCCTTGCCCGGCGGTTCTGATATCGCACAGCCTATGGAAAGCACACCAAAGCATGCCCGCTGAAACGCTGCCTTTGCCATAAAGGGGTTAATGGCTAACGGGAGACGCAACCATGAGCAGGCTGAAACAACACCACACCACCACACCCCATCAGCGGCCTCGCTGGAGCGCCCAGACCAAATGGACCGTCAGCATGTTGTTGCTGGCGTTCATCGTTTATCTGATATTCCGCTTCAGCGAAATCATTCCCCCACTGGTGCTTGCCATTGTACTGGCTTATGTCATCTCGCCGCTGGTCAACTGGCTGGAACGCCGCGCCCACATCGGGCGCGGTTGGGCTGCCGCCTTCGTGTACCTCGCACTGATAGCCGCTACAGCCGGGTTGTTTGCCGTCCTGGTGCCCATGCTGGTCAACCAGATCACCACCCTCAACCTCAACCTGCAAAGCCTGCTGAACGACAGCACCGCCTGGCTCACCGAAACGCCCCCCACCATCTTCGGCTATACCATTGACGGCGCCACCGTGATTTCCCAAATCGAAGGGGCATTGCAAACCCTGGTGAGCGTCATCTTGGGGCAAGGCATCAGTGTTGCGGTGGGGGTGGTTTCCGCCTTAGTGTGGGGCACCTTTATCGTGGTGATTTCCTTTTATCTGGTCAAAGACGGCAACACGCTGCGGGAATACGTCGCCAGCCTGGTGCCGCCCAACTACCGCGCCGATTATTTCTACCTGCGCGAGGAAATCGGCGAGATATGGTCAGCATTCTTTCGCGGCCAGGTGGTGCTTGCCGGCGTGGTCACCGTCATCATCACCATCCTCGGGATTGTACTCGGGCTGCCCGGCGCGCTGCCCATGGGGGTGCTGGCAGGTATTCTGGAATTCCTGCCCAGCATCGGGCACGGCATTTGGCTGAGCATTGCCGCCACCTTAGCGCTGCTTTTCGGCTCATCGTGGTGGTCACTCCCCCATTGGGCTTTTGCCCTGCTGGTGGCAACCCTCCACATCCTTTTCGACCAGTTAGACACCAACTACCTCATCCCGCGCATCATCGGGCGGCGGGTGCGCCTGCACCCCCTGGTGGTAATTTTGGGCATTGTGGCCGGTGCGCTGCTCGGCGGCGTACTGGGCATTGCCCTGGCTGCGCCCACCATCGCCTCACTGCGGGTGCTGGGGCGCTATGTCTATGCCAACCTCATTGACACTGACCCCTTCCCCAA
>JALVOR010000289.1 GCA_027026295.1 Anaerolineales bacterium
GCCGACGATGCCTTCCCAAGGGTCGGAATTGGTCACCACATTGAAGGCAAAACCGTGTTGGGAAACGCCGCGCGCATCCACCCGCACGCCGATGGCGGCAATTTTCGCCGGCTCCCCCGAAGGCCGGCGCACCCACACGCCCGTCATGCCTTCCATGCGGAAGCCCTTGACGCCAAAAGCGCCCAGCGCGCGGATGAGGACGGCTTCCAGGCGGCGCAGGTAGCCGACATAATCGCCCGCGGGCAGGCGAGGCCGCCCGGCGGCATCGGGGCGGGGCTGCCCCAGCGGCAGCAGCGGGTAGCCCACCACCTGCCCCGGCCCGTGATAGGTGACGTCGCCGCCGCGATCGCTCCACACTACCTCGATGCCCCGCGCCCGCGCACCTTCCTCGCCCCACAGCAGGTTGGCGGGGTCGCCCCGCCGCCCGAAGGTAAACGTCGGCGGGTGGGAAAGCAGCAACAGCGTCGGCGGGAACGCGCCCGCGGCAATGCGCCCGGCCAGTTCCTGCTGCAGACGCCATGCCCGACGGTAGGGCACTTCGCCCAAGCGAAAGACACAACACGTCCCCATCGGTTCAATCCGCACCCAGCGCCAGCCCGATGAACAGCGAAAGCAGCATCCCCAGCACCCACGAAATCATGGCAAAGATGCCCACGTAGCCCAACGCTTTCCACAGGATGCTGGTGTGGCAGTCGGGGGGGCGCTTGCCCACGGCCAGGGCGTCCAACACCTGGGCAGTTTTTCCATCGGCGTGCCACACCCAGCGCGACGCATCTTCGGGCACCAGCACCCGCTGCCCTTCGAAGGCCGCCAGCCACGCCTGCCACTGGGGGGAAAGCCCGGCGAGGGTTTCGGCGCTCAACACCACGGCCTGGAAGTCGGCGCTTTCCGGCGGCGCTTCGGTGGGGGAAACCACGGTGAAGCGCAAGCGGCCTTGCTCGGCGGGCAGCACCGCGACCCACGCGACCTCGGGCAACGCCAGCACCAACGCACGCCACGGCGCGGCTTCGGCGCGATGGGCGGCTTCCTGCCGCCGCTCGGCAAGCACAAGGCGGGCATGGTAAGCCAACACCCCTGTTGCCCACAACAGCATGCCCAACGCAAAGGCGAAGTTGTCTGCTGAAAAACGGCCGCCCAGGGCTGCCCGCAGCAACTGGAACACCACGTCGGTGGCAAAGCCCATCGCGCCCATCACAGCCACGAACAGCACCAGATAGAGATAACCGCGCCGCAACACCGAGCGCCGCGCTTCCTCGTCGGCGGTTGCATCGGCCTGCAACGCCCGCCAGGGGAACCACCACAGGGGCACGCCGATAATCAGGAAGGCCACCCCGGAAGCCAGCCCCTCATAAGAAAGCCCTTCACCCAAAAGCACTTCCGAAATGTAAGAAATCAGCCCGCCGACGCCCAAACTCACCACAATGACCCCGACATACGCGACGACACTCCACACCCAACGGTAAACCACCGCGCGGCGCTCAGGCCGCCAGGATTTCAGAAACACCATCAGCCCGTAACTGGCGCTCAGCCACAACAGCAGCCACGGCGCGCCCACGGTGAGCAGCAGCCGGGCAACAGCGTAAAGTTCCTTTTCCTCGCCCAGAAGCACCATCAACAGGTGATAGAGGGCATTGCCCAACATCGCAAGGCTGACCGCTAACCCCGCCAGCAGCCACACGCTCAGGAAACCTGCCACCACCACGGAAGACGCCTCGCGGGCATCGGTAAGGGTCTCCCGCCACCAGCGCCGCCCCCACACACCCAACAACACCACGCCGCCCACTGCCCACAGCGCGCCCTGCGCGGCATAGCGCGTCATTCCCCACGGCATCGTGCCGCGCGGCGGCACCAACGCCGAAATCAACTGATACCCACCCAACAGCACCCACAAAATGCCATACGAAAGCCACAGATAGCGATACCACCGCCGGGCAGTTGCCTGCTCGGCGGTCATGCTGCCCTCATAGGCTGCTACAAGGCGAGCAAAATACCAGCCCATCAGCGTGTGAGGAATCAGCATGGCAACGACCCGTGCCCATGAAGTCGAGGGCCACAGGGAAGATGCTTCGACAGGCAACAGCCGACTCAACGCCTCGCCCGCGCCGGCAGCAACCGCGTGGAACACTACACCCCACGTCAGCGCGAGGGCAAAATAGAGCGCCCAAATACGCACTGCCGAAGCGTTTTCTTCGGGGTCAGCGGCGGCTTCCCGTTGCGCCCAACGCCAGTGCAGGCCAAACACCAGCAGCCCAATCAGAAACGCCGAAAGCGAACCGGCAAGGTCCTGCGGCTGCCAGACGCCGCCTTCCAGCACTTTGGTGAGCAACGCGACCAGCGCCCATTGCCAGGTTTCCAACGCAATCAGGGCGACGCCATAGAAATACAACCTTCGCAGGGTTGCCATCATCGACCTCCATCACACCCTTCAGTGTAAGGGCTGTCCATCGGGGGAAGTGGCCACAGGGGGTAAGGCAATTGAACAATTTTCCAGCGCCCG
This sequence comes from Anaerolineales bacterium, assembly GCA_027026295.1. Lineage (GTDB taxonomy): Bacteria > Chloroflexota > Anaerolineae > Anaerolineales > DRMV01 > DRMV01. The sequence goes on from JALVOR010000289.1 coordinate 2,498, forward strand.
TCTCCGCGGCGCAGGGCAACGTTTTCCCGCCAACGCACCCCTTCGGAACCCAGATACGCCCCTCGGGAGCCAATCTCCACCTTGACCCACGCGCGGTCACCCGATTGGCCTTCATCCCGCAAGACAACCTGGGGCAATGTAAGGCCCGAAAAGGCTTCCTCAAAGGCGGCTTCATCGGGCCTGCAGGACGTATCGGCCAGTAAATCATAAGCCCGCGCCCAATCTGCGCGGTGCAGCGCCAGCAAGAAGTTATACACCGCCGCCGAGGGGGTATCGTCGGTGCGATAGGCAAGCCGCCGCTGGCGGATAACACCCACCGCCACGGCAAGTACAGCCAGCACGACTACCCCCACCATCAAGATCTTGAAAAAACGGTCGTGTGTCTGGTCTTCCACCGGAAAGCCTCCTTCTTCGCGCAAGCAGAGGATACTTCCATTGTACAGCAAAACCGACGGGAAAACAAAAACGGCAAAGTTTCCGCGGCGGGCGCCAGATTCGGGTAAAATGGATTTGTATTCCTCTTGCCGCATGCATGATTCTGGCCATTGTGGAGAGCAAAGGGGTATCCTGGAGCAATCTTAGACTCTATCCGAAAAATATCGTGGTGGTGTCATTGCGAGCCCCCCTCGCTGCGCTCGGCGCAGGCTCCAGGGCGAAGCAATCCCCCTTTTTATCGGTCAGGAGACTGCTTCGGCGGGCTTCGTCATTGCTCAGCCCGCCTCGCAGTGACACATCTGCAAAGAATTTTCGGGTAGGCGCTTAGGGCATAATCAACCCTGATGAGTGTCTATCCAGCCTCAGCAAGGAAAAACCTGCAGGGATTCCACCGATTCCAGGGATCAGCGCCGGTTGCAGCCACACACAGAAACTTGCCTTGCGCCCTTTGGGTTTCCTCTGTGCCTGGTATGATAAAGTCAAGCCATAGAAAAGACACGGCAGACCGTTCAATGCGCCTCGGTTAGAAAAACCGCCGCAGAGCATTGGTCGCCGTGTCTCA
>JALVOR010000290.1 GCA_027026295.1 Anaerolineales bacterium
CGGGCAGCCACGGATTTTTGGTAACGCTAAGTCGCAAAGCGCAAAGCGCAAAGCATTGAACACTACGCATTGACAAGGCAGCACTTTACGCATTGTTTTGTTTCTGTGTTTTCGGTGGTGTTTCTGTGGTTTTGTGCCTTTGCCCTCACACCATAACGGGGTGACCATTTCTACATGTTTTGTTTGCGCCCCTCTCGCATCTTCAGGAGCAACGCATGAAACGTGCAGTCAGCATCAGCATTGGTTCTTCCAAACGCGACAAGCGGGTGGAAATCGAATTGCTGGGCGAAAAAGTGGTGCTGGAACGCATTGGCACCGACGGTGACATGGAAAAGGCAGCGCGGCTGTTTCAGGAACTCGACGGCAAGGTGGATGCCTTTGGCGTGGGCGGCACCGACCTGGCGCTGCGGGTGGGCGAGAAGGTTTACCCCCTGCATTCGGTGCGTTCGCTGGTGCGCTTCGTGCGCCACACCCCGGTGGTCGATGGCGGCGGCCTGAAAAACACGCTGGAATACCGCCTCGCGGCGTTTGTGGATGTGCGTTTGGGCGATTACATCGCCGCACACGGCGGCAGAAAGGCGCTCATCACCTCCAGCGCCGACCGCTGGGGCATGGCGGCTTCCTTTGCCGAGGCCGGTTACGAAACCGTGTTCGGTGATTTGATGTTCGGCCTGGGTGTGCCGCTGCCGCTGCGTTCCCTGAAAAGCGTCAAAATCATGGCGGCCGCGTTGCTCCCCGTGGTGGGGCGGCTGCCGTTCGAGTGGCTTTACCCCACGGGCGAGAAGCAGGACGAGTGGGTGCCCAAATGGGAAAAGCATTATCGGTGGGCGACGGTGATTGCTGGCGATTGCCACTATGTCAAACGCCACCTGCCGCGGCGTTTGGAGGGTAAAATTATTGTCACCAACACCACCGTGCCCGCGGATGTGGAACGCTTCCGCTCGGTGGGTATAAAATATTTGATTACCAGCACGCCGCGGCTGGACGGGCGAACGTTTGGCACCAACATGCTCGAAGCGGCATTGGTGGCGCTGGCGGGCAAGGGAAGGCCGTTGGCCGAAGCCGAACTCAATGCCTATCTGGACGAACTGGGGCTGGAACCCCAACTCCACGAACTCAACTGAGGTGATTGATGGAAGCAATTCTCATGGCGGGCGGCATTCCCCAGCCTGGCGACCCGCTTTACCCCTACACCCAGGGGAAACCGCGGGCGCTGCTGGCGATGGCGGGCAAGCCCATGGCGCAATGGACGCTGGACGCGCTGACAGCCGCCGAAGAGGTGGCGCGCGTTGTCATCGTGGGGCTTTCCCCCGAAGATGGTTTGCAAACCACCCAACCGGTCGCCTACCTGCCCGATCAGGGCAGCATGCTCGAGAACATCCTTGCCGGGCTGCATGAGGTGATACGGCAACGCCCCGGTGCCCGGTTCGCGCTGGTGGTTTCCGGTGATATTCCCGCCGTGACGTCTGAAATGGTGAATTGGGCGGCAGCCAACGCCCGCCGTTTTCCCGATGCTGATTTGATTTATCATGTCGTGCGGCGCGAATCTATGGAAAAGCGTTTTCCCAACGCCAACCGCACCTACTTGCGCCTCAAGGACGGCGAATTTTGCGGTGCTGACCTCAACGTGGTGGGCACCGATATGGTGCACCGCGATCTTGGCTTTTTTCGCCGGATCATTGCCGCCCGCAAGCACCCGCTGCAGCAGGCTTCCATGATTGGCTGGAAGACGCTGCTTATGGTGGCGCTGCGGCGCTGGACACTGCAACAGGCGGCTCAGGCCATCAGCGCCAGGGCAAAGGTGCGCGGCGTTGCCGTGGTGACGCCTTATGCCGAGATGGCGATGGACGCCGACAAACCCCATCAAATCGAAATCCTGCGCGCTGATCTGGCGCGCCGTTGAGAGGTTTCTATGCCCGAAGACAAGATAACCGTTGTCGTCCCTGCTTACAATGAAGAAGAGACCATTCGGGAAATTTTGCGGCAGGTCGCCGCGACCGGCATTCCCAGCGAAATCATCGTGGTGGACGACGGCTCCACCGACCGCACCCGCGAAATCTTGGGCGAACTGGCATCCTCGGGTGAAATCTCGGGGCTGAAGGTGTTCTACCACGAGCGCAATCAGGGTAAGGGTGCCGCGCTGCGTACCGGCTTCCAGCACGCTACGGGCGACATCATTATTATTCAGGATGCCGACCTGGAATACGACCCGCAGCATTACCCGCAACTGCTGGAACCCATCTACGAAGGCAAGGCCGAGGTGGTGTATGGTTCCCGCTTCTTGGGCGCGCCGCGGCGGCCTATCCTTTTCTGGAACATGGTTGCCAACAAAATTCTCACCCTGATTACCAACATCCTCTACAACACCATCCTTTCCGACATGGAGACCGGCTACAAGGTCTTCAAGCGCTACGTGGTGGAGGACATGCCGCTGCATTCCCGCAGTTTCAACTTCGAGCCGGAGTTCACCGCCAAGGTACTCAAACGGGGTTACCGCATTTTCGAGGTGCCGATTGCCTTCAACCCGCGCGATTACACCGAAGGCAAGAAAATCAAGGCCCGCGATGGCCTGATTGCCCTCTGGGCGCTGCTGAAGTACCGTTTTGTGGATTAGTGTGTGCCAGTGCCAAGTGTTTCGGTGTCAGATGTTTTCTTTTGAAGTGCGGCGCTATGGTACCGCTTTCTAAAGCGTGCTGCAGCACCGCACTCCCAAAAAGTCCCTTGGTGTGCTTGGTGTTCCCTCGACGGCCCTGGCGTTCCAAAAAATCGTGAGCATCCGTGTCTATTCCCTTGTGGCTGAACGGTTACCAAACTGCTTTTTTGGAGGCTTCCCATGCCCCAAATTTACGATGTTTCCGTCCCTGTTGCCCCCGGGCGCACGCCCATTTGGCCCGGCGACCCCGAACTGGTACTGGAGCGCTTTGCCAAAATGGAAGAAGGCGCTGAAGCCAACGTGACCCGTATCAGCGGTTGCGTGCATTTGGGCACCCACGTGGACGCCCCACGTCACTTCCTCGCCGATGGCGCCACCGTCGAAGCCCTGCCGCTGGATGTGCTTACGGGCGAGGCGTACGTGGTGGATTTTACCCACGTGGCAAAGCACATCACCGCCGCCGACCTGGAAGCCGCGGCCATTCCCGCCGATGCCACCCGGCTGCTGTTCAAAACGCGCAACTCGGCGTGGTGGTTTGCGGGCGACGCCACCTTCCACACCGACTACACTGCCCTCACCAACGACGGCGCGGCGTGGCTGGTGGAACACGGCATCCGTTTGGTAGGCAACGACTACCTCTCCATCGCCCCCTACGACGGCCCCGGCCCCACCCACCGCACCCTCCTGGGCGCGGGCGTGGTCATCATCGAAACCCTCGACCTCTCCCTCGTGCCGCCGGGGCGCTACACGCTCTATTGCCTGCCGCTGAAACTCGTGGGCAGCGAAGGTGCGCCCGCCCGCACCATTCTGGTTGCCGGGTAGTTTTCCCGCCCC
>JALVOR010000291.1 GCA_027026295.1 Anaerolineales bacterium
CCAGGAAGGACTCGGGTAGGGTAAAATAGGATCGATGGGACATGGTGGAACCTCCTTGTGTTGGGTTTGAGGCCTTCAAGGATACCACCGGTCCCATCCTTTTTACAGAAAAAAGTTTACACTACTCGTACTTTTTCCACATGGATGGCATCTTCATACCAGAATTCCAGCCCAAAACTATACCCAATGGCTTCGAGAAATTTTTTGTTGGCTTCGTAAAACAGCATGGCGTCCCGAACGGCCTGATAATAGAGGGGAAAACGGGCATTGATGAACATCTGCTGATATGTCAAACCTTGCTCGAGGAAGAAATCCTGCTTCTTGAAAAGCCGTTCTGCCCGCGGTAGATATTTGCGCAAGGCAAAACGGAGTTCCCCATATTCCCCGCCCTGCCTTTTTTGCGTTTCCACGGAACCAAGATAGGCGTACATCATGGTGATGAAAGCCTTCGCAAAGAGGAAAGGATCCTGAATTGCGCGGCCCTGTTTGTCAAGCACGATCCAGCCTCGCAATTTGACCCAGGGCCTGATTTGCCACCAGGGCTGTCGGAAAAAGTAACTGACCAGGAAATATGGTTCTCCGTCAATGTGAAGGGGAGGGGCATCGTAAGAGGTGGCTTCCCCTTTCTCTTGCAAAGTCTTGATGGTTTTGAAAACGGCCGGATATTTTCTACGCAGGTAGCGTTTGCGCCGCTTTTCTTGATGGTAGAAATATTCGGGAAAACCAAAGACAACCCAGCCAACGATGCCACCTCCCAACAAATAGAGTGTGTATGAAAGGCGGTGTAAGTACCACCCGATTGGAGCAGTGAGGCCGGCTACAATTAGCAAAGCGTTGATCGTCCAAAAACCAATGCGATTGAAACTGATGCCTTTGGTCCGTTTTCGGACTGGCTGTTCGCTCAACCGCTGAAATTCTTGCAGATACTCCTCTGCTGTCTTCATGGCCTTCCTCGTGGACGATGGGATTGCTCTGACAGGTGCTTTATTTGCCTGCAATGTATGCGATCAGGCCAGCCAACGCCACCCCCCATGTTGCGCAAGTATAGAGGCACCCTATGATGAATGCTGGCTTCCCGCGGATTGCGGCATACGCGCTTGCCATCTCCCGGTTTCGTATGATGATTATACCGGTGAATCCTGATAAGAAGCCCATAACGAAAACACCCGTCATGCTGTGAAGAAGCACCATAACAAGTACACCTGCTACAGTAGGCCAAGCGTATCCCCATTCTTTGCGCAGGTTTTCCCGGAGCCGGTATCGGTAAGGTGCCCGAAGACGCTGTTTTTTCTCAGGCTTCATTTTCGGTCTCCTTGCAGGAATCCGGAATAGTGCATGCTCCTCCGGCGGCAATTGGGGGCCCAAGCGCACATCCTGCACTTGGGCGGCACGGCGCAAATATGTTACATTTTACCGCTACGTTGCCGCCGTGCCAGCCGCTTTCCCAGCGAGGCTTTCCCTCGGTTTCCCCACAGCCGCTTTTGCGTTACAATAGGGGTGTGAGAAGCCCTTTGGGGCGCAACCTGAGCGTGAGGAATCGTCATGCCTTCATCCCGTCGTTGGCCCTGGGAAGCCCAGGGTGTGCGTGCTAGTCGTTCTGCCAGGCAAGCCGAGCGTGCCCACCGCCTCAACCGCTGGCTGACCATTTTCCTGCCCATGGCGGGGGGGGCGGCATTGCTGGTCGTGTTGGCTGTGTGGCTTTCCGCTGGCGCGGGAGATGCCACAGTGGGGCACGCTTCGGCGATTGTGGTAATTTCCTTTGCTTCGCTGTGCATGTTGGCAGGGCTGCCCGTGCTGGCAGTGCTGGTGGCGTTGCTGGTGTTCGTCTTCCGTGCTTATGATGCGGTGCCGGAGAAGGCCCGGCAGGTGATGAAAGGCATGTACGCGGTGCAGCGCAAGAGCGTCGAAGTCGCCGACAAGGCCGTTTCCCCCTTTGTGCGCTGGCGGGTGAAGGCGGCGGCAGCCAAGGCCTTGTGGCGAGCATTGTTGGGAGGTAAAGCGTCATGAGCGAGACCGTGGAACACACTGAAGAAGCCATGGTAAAAGCCGAAGTGCCCGCCGAAATGCTGGTCGTGGGCGCGTTTGCCGGGGCGTTGCTCGGCGCAGCGGCGGCTTACTTCTGGGCGCGGCAGCACAATGCGCCCAAGCGCCTTGACCGTTCACAGGCGCTGAAAGCCGGCATGTTGTTGCTGGGCACTGCCCGCCAACTCGCGGCGCTGCTGGCCGATGAAGCCTGAGCGCCGTGCCTTTGTGGTACAATAGCGCCTGTCCGGGCACAATGCCAGGGTAAACCCGTTGAGAAGGAGCGCATGATGGCTAAGGCAAAGGCTCGTCGTCGTCCTGTGCGGCGCAGTGGGCGCCGTGCACCCACTGCGATGGAATTCAACCCCGATTACACTTACATCAAGCAGGATTTGCGGCGCATTGCTGTGCTTGCTACGAGTTTTGTGGTGGTTTTGGTGGCGCTGTCGTTTGTCATCAAGTAAAAGTAATTGCGTTTTTACGCTTTGTTTATTGAAAAACAGGCCCCTTGGCAAATTTTTGGCAAGGGGCTTGTGTTATATTGTCGCCACGATGCGCAAGACAACCGGTTGCAGGAAGCAGGGGACCTGCAGTAGCGAAATCGGCGGTGCACGGGGGAAGGGCAGCCGCCGGTTTTGCTTTAATTGCCCTTTTCAGAAACAGGCTGTGGATGACAAATGATGCCGAAAAGTGGATCGTGCTGGTGTTTCTGCGGGTTTGCCGTGAACTGGCGCCGTCACCCGGCTGCCTGACTGGGGTGTAAGCAAAAAGTGTAGAAATGGTTGCCCTGTTATGGGATGAGGGCAAAGAAACCACAAAACCACAGAAAACACCGAAGCGCTACAGAAAACGCAGAAACAAGGCGATTCGTGAAGCGTTACTTCGTCAATTCGTAGAAAACCAAACGAATGTAACCTCCCTTATGCCTCTTTGTGCTCCTCTATGCCTCGGCATTATCCCTTCTTTGCGTGCTTTGCTTTCTTTGCGCCTTGGCGTTACAAAAAATCCGTGTGCATCCGTGACGATCCGTGTCATCCGTGGCCTATCCTTCCAAGGCTGAACAGTTACGCTTCTACAACATTTACGTGCACCCGCCTGACTGTGCAACGCCCCACCCTCGCCTACCTTGCGGTATAATGCCCCCATGCCTTGCCGTCGTTGTCCTGAAGACCTTTCCATCGAGGAACTGCAACGCCTGCTCATCGAAAAGCGCCGCGCCGAGCGCCAGAAGCGGTTAGAGCGCTTTCGTAAGAGCGGGCGGGCGGTGATTTTGACCGCGCCGCCAGCGGAAAGCAACGGTGTGGAAACCATGCGCTCGGTACAACCTGCCGAGGCCGCTGTCGAGGTGCCGCTGGCACGGTCATGGCTCGACCGTGTGCTGCTGGGTGTGGAAGTGCTCGCGGTGTTGGGGTTGATGTTGATCGTGGCGAGCAGCGTCAACCTGCTGGAAAAGATCAACCGC
>JALVOR010000292.1 GCA_027026295.1 Anaerolineales bacterium
GCGAGGGAGAGGGGCGGGGGGGGGGGAGTGGGGGGGGGGGGGGAGTGTGGGGAGGGGGGGGCGCATGGGCGGGGCCACTGGGTACATGGATGCCGGGGGCGGAAGTGGGGGCGGGGGAAAGTTGCAGCAGGGCGAAGGCATCCATGAAGCGGAGGTCGGCGCGGGCGGGGTCGTCGAGGCGGCAGTGCGCCAGGTTTTTGCGGATGGTGGCGAGGGCGGCGCGGCTGTGCTCGATGAAGCGCACGTAGGCCGCGCCGCGGCTGAGGGCTTCGATGCCCACGCCGCCGGTGCCGGCGAACAGGTCCAGCAGGCTGGCATCGACGATGTAAGGCCCCAGGATGTTGAACAGGGCTTCTTTGACCCGGTCGGTGATGGGGCGGGTGCCGCTGCCGGGCACGGGGAAGAGTTTGCGGCCTTTGGCGGTGCCGGAAATGACGCGCATGGTGTTTTCTCGGTGTCAGGGTCAGGGCGTGTCGTCGGAGGAAGTGATGAGGCTTGCCAGTTCTCCGTCTTCTTCTTCCCGCTGGGCGGCGTAGTTTTGCATGAAGGCGGAACGGCGCAGACGTAATGCCATGGGGGCGACTTCGCGAAGGTCGTCCACGGTAACTTCGGTGCGCCCGTCGGCGGCGGTCAGGGCGCGAGCGGCTTCGAACAGGGTGATTTCGGCCCGTAGCGAGGGGACGCCCAGTTTCACGATCCACGCCAGCCCGGTTTGTGCCACTTCGTCGGGCAACACCACCTCGCGCAGCCGCTCACGGGCTTCCTGGATGTCGGCCTGCAGGGCGGCGGTTTCGGCGGCGAATTGCGCCACGAGTTGATGGGGGCTGTTGCGGTAGGTTTGCGCGCGCCGATAGGCTTCGAGCCGCTCGGCAGGGTCGGTGAGGCCGCTGACCCACAGGCGCAAGCCAAAACGGTCGAGAATTTGGGGTCGCAGGCTGCCCTCTTCGGGGTTCATTGAGCCGATGAGCACGAAGCGCGCGCGATAGGTGGCGGTAATGCTGCCGCGGCGCACGGTGTAATGCCCCTGGGCAGCGGCGTCCAAAATGGCGTCGGCCACGGTGTCGTCGAGCAGGTTGACTTCGTCAATATAGAGCATCTGTCGATCGGCAAGGGCGAGGATGCCTTTGCGGATGCGGTGGGGCGTATGGGGGTCGGGCTGGCCGAGGACATCGTCAAGGCGGGCGTTGAGGGGCATCTCCACCAGCCGGACGCGTTCCATCACGGCGAGGGGTTCCCCGGCGGCATATTTGCGGGCGCAGTCGGGGCAGACGGCGTCGATGCCGCCTTGTTCGATGTCTTCGGGAAGGCAGCCGTAGAAACACAGGCTGCGGGGGACTTTGGGCAGCAGTTCCACCAGCCCGCGCACGGCGGTGGTCTTGGCCGTGCCGCGCGGCCCCAGCAACAGCGCGCCGCCGATGGCGGGGTTGATGACCGCCAGCAACAGCCCCAGTTTCATCTCGCGCTGCCCTACAATGGCAGCAAAGGGGAAGGCCAGCGGCTCGGCAAAACCGGCGTCTTCCTCTGCCAGCGGGGCAGCGCCGCGCCCTGCGGCCCACTCGGCAAGTTCCTTTAGTGAGCGGATGCCGCCCGGCAGGCGAACAGGTTCGCCGCCGGTGTCGGCTTCCAGGGGCGTGCTGTTTTCTGCGGTCATTTGCGGTTTTCCATTTGCTCGCGCTGCTTCAGGCGGAATTGCTGCCGCACTTTGGCCTGTTCGATGCGCTCGCGTTGGGCGTCGTTTTCGGGAATCAGCCGCGGCACTTCGGTGGGGTGGCCTTCTTCGTCCATCGCCACATAGACCAGATAGGCGGTGTTGGTGTGGGTTTGCTCGCCAGTGACCGGATTTTCGGCAACCACGCGCACTTCGGCTTCCATGGAGGTGCGCCCGGCGTAAGAAACTTCAGCAGTGAGGATGACCAGATAGCCAATGCGAATGGGCTGGCGGAAAATCATCTGGTCAATGGCAACGGTCACCACTCGCCGATTGGCGAAGCGCATGCAGGCTAACGCCCCCGCCTCGTCTACCAGTTTCATGATCCAGCCGCCGTGCACATTGCCGAGGCTGTTGGCGTGCTGCGGCTGCATGAGTTGGGAAAGCGTGACGCGCGAAGCGCTGACAGGTTTGGCCTGGGTTTTCATGGCGTGTCTTCAGCAGGAAAAAGTAGATCGGGCATTTTTTCCAGCACATCGAGGGTTTGTGGGGGCAAAGGCGGTGGTTTGGGAGGCAACGGCATTGTCCACGAAGTTTGGGGTTTGAAAGTGGGTGGTGGGGGTGGTTCGACTTCGTAGTGCAGAGAAGCCGTGGTGGTGCGTCGCAAGATGCGGGCGGTTTGGGGGTCGGGGTCAAGGAAACCGACATAGCGCCCGTTTATCGCGTGCACGGTGCCCTCCGGCGTGACAAAGCCAATCCACTGGCCGTGTGTATTGAACAGATAGGGATAGCCGAGGAATGCTGCCAGGCGGCGGGAGGTGGTGTAAATCGGAATCCAATGGATGTTGTCTTGCATGGGTTGCTCCTTGTCAGGCACCAACCGCGATGTCGTTGTAGGTCCAGATGCGGTTGGCTGCGAAGTTCCATACCATGACTACGAAAATGACGATGGCGAGGGAAACATTGTTCCCCCAGAAAGCGGGCGCAAGCGGCAGCGGCAAGTGTCCCATGAAATGGGTCAGCGGGGCGTGAATGAGGGAAAACAGCGTGGTGCGGATGATCAACCCCACGGTGCTTACCATGCCGAATTGCATCCACTGGTGCATGGCGCGTTTGCTGCGCGATTCGGGGAATGTCCAATAGCGGTGCCACAAAAAATTGTGGGTCATCGCGGTGAGGAACGAAAGCACACTGGAAAGCACGGGCGGCAGGCCAACCCACTGGGTGAGCAGGTTGAACACGGTGAAGTCCACCGCTGCGCCCAGGCTGCCGACCAGCGCGAACTTGAGGAAACGCTTGCGTTCGTTGCGGTGTTGCAAAATCATTGGTCTTGCAACCTTTTGCGGAAATCTTCAATGGTGAGGGCGAGGCCGTCTTCCAGGCTCACGCGGGGTTCCCATTGCAGGCGCTCGCGGGCGCGGGTGATATCGGGGCAGCGGCGTTGAGGGTCGTCGCGATCGCGGGCTTCTTCCTGGAAGACAATGCCTGCTTCGTTGCCGAGAATGCGGTTGACGGTTTCGGCGAGTTGCAGAATGGTGAATTCGTCGGGGTTGCCGATGTTGACCGGTTCGTGCTCGTCCGAGAGCAGCAAGCGGTAAATGCCTTCGATGAGGTCGTCCACATAGCAAAAACTGCGGGTCTGGTTGCCGTTGCCGTAAACGGTGAGGGGTTTGCCCTGCAAGGCTTGCTTGATGAAGTTGGGAATCACCCGCCCGTCATCCAGGCGCATGCGCGGCCCATAAGTGTTGAAAATGCGCACAATGTGAGTATCGACGCCGTGGTAGCGGTGATAAGCCATGGTCATGGCTTCGGCGTAGCGCTTGGCTTCATCATACACCGAACGCTCGCCAATGGGGTTGACTTTGCCCCAGTAGCCTTCGTGCTGGGGGTGCACTTCGGGGTCGCCATAAACTTCGCTGGTGGAAGCCATCAGGAAGCGCGCCCCGTGGGCTTTGGCAACGCCTAAGGTGTTGTGTGTGCCCATGGCGCCTACCTTAAGGGTCTGGATGGGCAGGTTGGGGTAGCCATAGGGCGAGAAGCGGTTGGGGCTGGCGGGCGAAGCAAAGTGCATGACCGCGTCGACCTTGCCCGGCACGAAGATGAATTGGGTGACATCGTGCCGGATGAACGAGAAGCGCGGGTGCCCGGCGAGGTGGGCGAGGTTTTGCGGGTCGCCGGTGAGGAAATTGTCCATCCCGACGACTGCGTGCCCTTCGGCGAGCAAGCGGTCGCAGAGGTGTGAGCCGAGGAAGCCCGCGGCTCCGGTAACAAGAATGCGCATGAAAAATCACTCCAGGTTTTCAGATTGCAAGTGCTTTCATCGCCACACGACGTTGGTTGCAAGCCCGTCGCCGGTCAGTTGCTGTGCCTGACCTGTGGCGGCATCCACGAGGTAGAGATTGCCTTGATAGATCAGTGCAATCATCAGATCGCCGTTTTCCAGCGGTTCGGGCGACCAGACCACGGTTTGCGGCATCAGCCCCGGGGCGCCTTCGGGCGGGAAAACGGCGTGTTGCTCCGAACCGTCGCGGTCCATCAGCATCAACCGATAGCGGCTGATTTCGCTCTTTTGCGGGAAAATGGCCTGCAGGTAGGCAACTTCGTAGCCGTCGTTGTGCCACGGCGAGGGCACGGGGTTGGCAAACATGCCCGCATCGGGCACCAGCGTAATGGCGCGTCCCAGGCCAGACACGTAGGCCACGAGGTTGAACACCGGCGAACCTTCGCTGGTTTCTTTTTCGGTGCTGTTGCTGCCGTGGGTCACGGTAAAGAGCACCTGCCCGTCGGGGCTCCAGCCCAACGCCGGCGTCCACGCCCAATCGGCGCGGGTCTGGTAAGGGGTAATGGCGAGCCACGGTTGCAGCCCTTCTTCATCGAAGTCGAACACGCCTACGGCATCGGGGCGGGCAAAGCCCAACAACTTGCCCGTGGGCGACCATGCAAAAGTCGTGCCCCACCAGCCATAGACACCGCCGGCGTTGGCTTCCAGCCGCAGCCGCTTTTCGGAAATCCAGCCGTTGCTGCTGAAACTCACGGTGTAGAGGTCGTTGTTGGCTTGCCAGCCGGGCGCCTGGGGGCGAGGTTCCACCGTGGAATAGGCAATCGTGTAAGAGGAGTAGGGGGCGAAATCGGCAAAATGCACCACGTTGGCAATGCCCAGGTCAATGAGTTCTGGCGGGTTGGTGTCGAGGTTTGCCAGCCAGAGGGTGTTGATGGGGGCGTTTTCTTCGTCTTCGCCTTCTTTTTTGGCCGCACGGGTGAAGAGCAGAAAGCGCCGATTGGGCGAAATGGTGAATACCCGCCCGTCTAGGTCGCCGGTGGTGACCACCGGGCTGCGCTGGCCAGTGTCGCCGTCCATAATCCACGCGTTGCCGCCTGCGAGGTAGGCAATGCGCCCCGGAATGGCTTGCGGCACAAAGGGCGTTTGCACGCCAATCATCACGATTTCGGGCACGGGCGTTTTCACCACCACGGTTTTGACCGGCTGGTTGGAAACCTCCACGCCGTTTTCCGTAATCTGGCGGTAAGTCACTTCCCGCCGCCCGTTTTCGCCAGCCTGAATGATGTGGGTTTCGCCTTCGGGCAGGGCTTCGTTGCGCAAAATTTGCCGCTCGAAGGGGATGATTTCTTCCTGCACGGTGAAGTTTTCGGTGACGCGAATGACGCGCACGGTGTCGCTTTCGTTGAGCAGGGTGTAAACGGGCGGCTCGGTGCGGTCGAGGTTGCCGAGGGTAACACCCGCGGCATCGAGCGCTTGCTGCACCGTGCTGCCCGCAGGCACGCTGACGTCAAAGGTCTGGCCGTCGGCAACGACGCTGACATGCAGCGCGTTTTGCCCGCGGCGCGGCGCGAGGCAGCCTGCCAGCAGGAAAGCGGCGACGAGCACAACCAGGGCGAGGGTAAGCGGACGCTTGGGCATAGGTGTTGGGATGGTATAATCGGGCGTCAGTGGACGGTGCCCTGGATGGTCATCACCCCGTCGGCAATGGTGATGCTTTCCAGCCGAAAGCCGGTTGCCGAGGGCGCGATTTTGCCCGTGAGGGCTTCATTGAGCATCCCGGAGACGCCTTCCAGCAGGCCGGCAGGCACGGGCAGCGGGCCAAAATCGGCAGAGACAAGTTGGAACTGCGGCGTGCCTTCTTCGTCCACCTTCACCGTGATGGTCATTTGGATGTTAGCCACCAGGTTGGCCTGCTTTGCTACGCCGAAAATCTGGATCTGGTTGTTTTGCAGCACCACCTGCGGCTGTTGGAAAAAGGCGTCAGGGTCTTTGGCTAATTTGGAAGCCAGCAGTGCGGCGACCTGCGCCTCGGTGATGGTCACGGTGACTTTCCCGTTTGTTACAGCCGCGGTTGCCAGGGCGGCTGCCCAGTTGGCTTTGAGTTGCTCCAGCGCGGCAGGGTCAATGGTGGGCGGCGGCGCAGGCGGCGTTGGGCCGCCAATGTTGATGGTGCAGGCTAACGAAATCAGCAACAGGCCAGCGAGCAGGAACCAGCGTTTCGAGGTTTGCATAAAACCCTTCCTTTCGAAATCACGATAGGCAAATTATAGCATGAGCGCACCCCCTGAACACCTTTCGCTGGAAGTCCGTTTGGAAGCCCTTTTGTTTGCCTCCCCCGAGCCGGTGAGTGCGCGCCGTTTGGCGCAGGCATTGGGTGTTTCATTGAAAGCAGCCGAGCGGGCTTTGCACCAATTGGAAGCCGACCTGCAGGCGCGCGGCATTCGTTTGCAGCACCACCGTGACCGCTGGCAACTGACAACCGCGCCCGAACTGGGGGCGCTGGTGCAGGAATTCCTCGGGCTGGAAACCAGCGGGCGCTTGAGCCGCGCTGCCCTGGAAACCCTTGCGATTGTGGCTTACCGCCAGCCGATCACCCGCCCGCAAATTGACGCCATTCGCGGTGTGAGCAGCGATGGCGTGCTGCGTTCCCTGCTGCACAAGGGGCTGGTCGAAGAATTGGGGCGCAGCGAAGGGCCGGGGCGCCCGATTCTCTACGGAACGACGACGCTTTTTCTGGAAACCTTCGGCCTCCCTTCCTTGCAGGCTTTGCCTCCGCTGGAAGACGACACTACCCCCAAGACGATGGAATCCACCACGGCAGTGCTGAAAGACTGACACGCCCGACACTGGAACACCTGACCCGGAAACACTTACCCCATAGGAGCACTTTCCTCCATGCCTGAAGAACGTTTGCAAAAAATCCTTGCTAAAGCCGGGCTGGGCTCGCGTCGGACGTGCGAAGAACTGATTGCCCGAGGGCGGGTCACGGTCAATGGTGAAATTGCCCATTTGGGGCAGAAAGCCGACCCGACTCGCGACGACATCCGGCTGGATGGGCAGCGGGTAAAGCCTGCTGAAGCACTGGTTTACATTGTGCTTTACAAGCCGCGCTTTGTGCTTTCTGCTACCGAAAGCGATGACGGACGCAAGACCGTGCGCGATCTGGTGCCGGTGCCCCAGCGGGTGTATCCGGTGGGGCGGCTGGATTTGGAGAGCGAAGGGTTGATGTTGCTCACCAACGATGGTGAACTTGCCAACCGGCTGATGCACCCCCGCTATGGGCATGAAAAGGAATATCGCGTGCTGGTTGCCCGCCGCCCCGACATGCGCCAACTGGATGCGCTGCGCCACGGTGTGGTGATGGAAGACGGCACCCGCACCCGCCCCGCCGATGTCCGCATCGAGCGCACGCAGGGCAAAGGCGCGTGGCTGCGGATTGTTCTGAAGGAAGGCAAGAAGCGCCAGATTCGCGAAATGTGCCGCCTGACCGGCCTGCCGGTGGTGCGGCTGATTCGCATCCGCATCGGGCCGTTGCGTTTGAAGAACATGAAGCCGGGCGAATGGCGGCATTTGACCGAAGATGAAGTTGCCATGCTGCGCCGCGGCACACAGTCCGCAGGGCAAAGCAGGCGAAAAAGTAGACCGCGGATGCCACGGAGGTAACACAGGCGCTTCGACTACGGCCTCCCTACAGTCGGCCTCCGCTCAGCGCGATCCTCGCGCCGAGCGGAGCCTTGAGCGGCAGCGAAAGGCGCAGTCGAGGCGTAGGGCTGAGCAGTTACTGCCAATCCGTGAAATCTGTAGTTTCTCCCTGTCAAGGCTGAACAGTTACAACGTTTTAACGCTTGCCCATTTTGTCATTCTCCCGAGGTTACCATGAACGGAACCCCTGATTCAAAGACCTCTTCCCGAAACTGGCTTGACCGCCCATTGAGCGATTTGCTCGCCGTGCGGCTGGAAGTCGTGATTTTCATCGTCATCCTGCTGCTGGCTGCCTTCACCCGCTTTTACCATTTGGGCGATCGGGTGATGAGCCACGACGAAAGCCTGCATACTTACTTCTCGTGGCAACTTTACAAGGGCAGCGGCTACCAGCACAACCCGATGATGCATGGGCCGCTGCAGTTCCATCTCATTGCGCTTTCGTTTTTCCTGTTTGGTGATAGCGACTTCACTGCCCGCGTGCCCCATGCGGCGGCGGCGGTGCTGGCGTTTGTGTTCCTGTGGGGTTGGCGGCGCTATCTGGGGCGCAAGGGTGCGTTGATTGCCGCCGGGCTGATGTTGATTTCCCCCTACATGCTTTACTACGCCCGCTATGCCCGCAACGAGGCGCTTATCATGCCTCTTGCGGTGGTGATGTTGTGGGCGGTGCTGCGCTATCTCGATGCCGGCAAGACGCGTTACCTGACATGGCTGACGGTTTCCCTTGCCCTGCATTTCGTGGCGAAGGAAACCGCTTTTATTTACACGGCCCAGTTGTTGATTTTCCTCGCGTTCCTGCTGTTGGACGAATTGAGTCGCGCTTCGTGGCCGCGGCCGGAAGCCCGGCGATATTTTTACATGGCCTTGCTGGCGAGCGCAGCAGCAGTGGTGTTGGCGGTAGGTACAGCATTGCTCATGCACCCGCCCATGCCGGCGGGAGAAGCGGCTACTCCGCAGCATGGCTTGTGGCACGTTCTTTTGGGCAACCCGATGAGTCAGTTGCTGATGGCGCTGGCATTGCTGGGGGTGATCGCGGCGTTTTCTTTCCTCTTCACAGGCTATGGCTGGAAGCGGTTGCTGGAGCATCGTTCTTTCGTGCTCATGCTGCTCTCGTTTTCGCTGGTCATGCCCCAACTCGCGCCGCTGCCGATGGCCATTTTCCATTGGGACGCGCTGGATTACAGCCGCGTGGGCATTGTGCACACGCTGATTTTCATTGTGCCCCTCGTGGCGTTAGCCATTGCTTTAGGCGTTTCGTGGAACCGCCGGGTGTGGCTGATGGAAGCCGCCATTTTCTACGGCATTTTCATTGTTTTTCAGACCACCATGTTTACCAACGGCAGCGGTTTCTTCAGCGGGCTGGTCGGCGCGCTGGGCTATTGGCTGCAGCAGCAGGGCGTGCACCGCGGCAGCCAGCCGTGGTATTACTACCTGCTCATTCAGGTGCCGATTTATGAATATCTGCCCGCGTTAGGCGGCATCGCGGCCATGGCGTGGTGGGCGGTGCGCCCGCGAAGGGCTGAGCAGCAGCCAGCCGTACAGGAAGGCGACGAGGCCGCGGCGCAGCAGCCGGCTTCCGGCCAGGCTGTTGTGCAGAGGCCGGTTTCGCAGGGGCTGGTGTTTGCCCTGCTGGCTTATTGGAGCATCACATCGCTGCTCGCTTACACCGCCGCGGGCGAGAAGATGCCCTGGCTGACCGTGCACATTACCCTGCCGATGATTTTGCTCACCGGCTGGTTTCTGGGGCGGCTGGCTGATGGCCTCGATTGGCAATGGTTCAAAGCGCATCATGGCTGGACGATGTTGGGCTTGATGGTGGTGTTCGTGCTCGCTACGGCGGAAGCCACCGGCGCGTGGGCAGGGGTGCAGCGTCCTTTCCAGGGTTCGGCGCTGCCTCAATTGCAAACGACTGCCAACTTCCTTGTGGGGTTACTGGCGATGCTGGCGAGCGGCGCGGGGCTGGCGTGGTTGGGCGCTTCGTGGCGGCTGCGCGATATGGCAACCTTGGGCACGTTGGCGCTCTTTGGCGTGTTTGCCGCGCTGACCTGGCACACTGCCGTGCAGGCGACTTATTACAACTATGATCAGGCAAATGAATATCTGGTCTATGCCCATTCTGCCCGCGGCGTGAAAACCGTGATGGCGCAGGTGCGGGAAATTTCCGAGCGCACCACCGATGGGCTGGGCATTCAGGTGGCATATGATAGCGCGATTTCCTGGCCGTTTACGTGGTATTTACGGAATTACCCCAACCAGAAATTCTACGGTAGCCAGCCCACGGGCGAGTTGAAAAGTTTACCCATTGTGCTGGCTGGCGCAGCGGATTTTGGGAAGGTGGATTCCCTGTTGTCGCGAAATTACACCCGCTTTGATTACGTCCGCATGGTGTGGCCGAATCAGGATTATTTCGGCTTGACATGGGAGCGCATCAAAGGGGCTTTGAGCAATCCCGAAATGCGGGTGGCGTTGTACAAAATCTGGCTCAACCGCGATTTCACCGACTACTTCCGTATCAAGCGGGCTGAGATGCCTTCACAGGAAGCCGACACAGGCAACCCCAAGGAAGCCGTCAACATGGCGAACATTCTGGCCGATTGGCAGCCTTCCGACCGCATGCGGATGTACATTCGCAACGACGTCGTGGCGCAGATGTGGCGTTACGG
>JALVOR010000293.1 GCA_027026295.1 Anaerolineales bacterium
GTGTGGCAACGCATAAATTGACAGTGCCCGGTGCAGTATTGGGCTTTGTTTTGTTTGGCGCGCTCCCTGGCATGGTGCTGGTTGCCATTGGCGTGTTTTTGCTTGTCAAGGGGCGCTCTGAAGCCGAGGCGAAAGCCGAGGCCGATAAGATGCAGCGCCTGCTGGGTATGATCCAAAGCCACGGGCAGGTTTCCCTTGGGCAGGTGATGATTGAAATGAAAGCCAGCCGCGAGGAAATCACCCAGATGATTTACA
Source organism: Anaerolineales bacterium (assembly GCA_027026295.1). GTDB lineage: Bacteria > Chloroflexota > Anaerolineae > Anaerolineales > DRMV01 > DRMV01. The sequence continues at coordinate 256 of JALVOR010000293.1, forward strand.
ACATGGTGAGTTTGGGCTTGTTCACCGGCTATATTGATTGGGACAGCATGACCTTTTATGCCAGCGACGCTACGAAAATGGTCAGCAACGTCTGCCCCAACTGCGGCGGCACGCGGGAATTCGTCGGCAAGGGCATCGTGAAGTGCCCCTATTGCGGCGCAACGCTGTTCATTCCCCCTGATGCCCCCAACACGCGGGCGGAACCGAAACCACCGCCGACGAAGATGGAAAAAGCCGAGTGACATGAAAAAGGGCGAGGTGCACAACCTCGCCCTGGTGTTTTTTGGGAAAGAGGGCTGTTCGGCTTTTCCGGGATGAAAACTACAGAAGGCGTTACAGAAAACACCGAAAACGGGAAGCAGGGGGTCAGCCCTGCAGCGCGGCGGCGCGAGCGGTTTCGAGGGCGTCCATCAGTTGCTCAAAGGCGACGACGCATTTCTTTACGCCTTCGTCTTCCAGTTGTTGCATTGCGGTTTCAAGGTCAATGTGTAACTCGGCTAGGTTGGCGAGCATGGTCTGGGCTTCGGCGATGCCCGTGGTGAGGCGCTCGGCGGGGCTTCCGTGGTCGCGGTAGGCTTCTAACGTTTTCAGGGGGATGGTGGTCACGGTTTCGGGCCCGATGAGGGCTTCGATGTATTTCACGTCGCTGTAGGCCGGGTTCTTGGTGCTGGTGCTGGCCCAGAGCAGGCGCTGGGGGCGGGCGCCTTTGGTTTGCAGGGCGCGGAAGCGTTCACTTTGGAAGATTTCCCGATAAACGGCATAAGCGGCTTTGGCGCTGGCGATGGCGAGTTGCCCTTTCAGGGTTTGGGTGTGTTCGGAGGGGCGCTGGTCGAGCAGGGCGTCCATCAGCGTGTCGATGCGGCTGACGAAGAAACTGGCAACGGAAGCGATGCCTTCCAGCGGTAAACCGCGGGCGGCGCGGTCTTCCAGCGCTGCAATGTAAGCCTCGGCAACGGCACGGTAGCGTTCCACGCTGAACAGCAGGGTGACATTGACGTTTACGCCTTCGGCGAGCAGCGTTTGAATTGCGGGCAAGCCCTCGCGGGTTGCGGGCACTTTGATCATTGCGTTGGGGCGGTCCAACGCGGTCCAGAGGCGGCGGGCGTCGGTCAGGGTGCCTTCGGTGTCGTAAGCCAGCCGCGGGTCAACTTCCAGACTAACGAAACCATCGCCGCCGTTGGTGTTTTCATAAGTGGTGTAAAAAATATCGGCGGCGCGACGGACGTCTTCCACCGTCAGCGTGTCGTAGATTTCTCGGGCGCTTTTGCCTGCTTGGGCAAGGTTTTGGATGGCTTTCGTGTAGTCGTCGCTCTTGGCGATGGCTTGCTCGAAAATCGAAGGGTTGGAAGTCACGCCCGAAATGCCGTCAGCGTCAATCATGGCGGCGAGGGTGCCGTCTTCCAGAATGCCCCGGCGGATGAAATCCAGCCAGACGCTCTGGCCGAAGGTCTGGAGTTGTTTGAGAGGGTTCATGAAGAGGCTCCTGCGGTAGGTTTGTGTTCATTCTACCGCAAAACAAAGGTATAATCGGCACGATTTCACGATTGGAGGTTGACCATGCGCGGTTTTGGGTGGCAGATGCTCGATTGGGTTTTTCGTCGTTTTTGGCCGTATCAGGTGCATGGCGTGGAAAATTTACCGCAGCAAGGCCCTGCGGTGGTGGTCGCCAACCACGCTTCTTACCTCGATGGAGTGCTGCTTTCGGTGGCTGTGCCTGAGCCGCCGCGTTTCATTGTGTGGACGCAGCAATACGAAGCCGCCTTGCTGGGATGGCTTTACCGCCGTCTGGAGGCCATTCCGGTGGATATGTGGCGGGAAGGTTCGGTGCCCATTGGGCAGGAAGCCTACCGCACGGCCAAGGAACATTTGGAAAGTGGCGGCGTGTTGGCGGTGTTTCCGGAAGGCGGGCGTACGCCTGATGGCCGTTTTATGTGCTGGCACACGGGTGCTGCCCGGCTTTCGCTGGCTACCGGTGCACCGATGATACCGATTACCGTCAACGGCATGTACGAAGCCTGGCCGATTTATCAGAGCCGTCCACGGCGGCGGCCTATTGAGGTGATCGTTCACCCGCCGGTGATGCCCGCAGAATGGCAGAAAATCAGGCCGCGGCGGGTGGGCGCGTTGGCGCTGACGCGGCATGTGCGCGATGTGGTGGCTTCGGCTTATCGTTTGCCCGCGCCGGAATATGCCCCGCCGCCGCATTGGAAAAGCCCCCATGCTGATATTCCCTGCCCCTTGCGGGCGTGGAGCGACGCGCAGCCGCCTTACGGTTCTCGTTGGGAAAAAGCAGCAGAATGAAGTGTTCGGGGTGCGGGAAATCTCCCGTGCCTTGCTTTTTTATTTGGGCGTTTCGGCTTTCACCGGGTTAGTGAGGGTACCCAGCCTGTCGATTTCCACTTCGACCACATCGCCATCGTGCAGCGGGCTGACGCCTGACGGGGTGCCGGTGAGGATGAGGTCGCCGGGTTCCAGCGTCATGATCGAAGAGATGAAGGCAATGAGTTGCGGGATGCGGAAAATCATTTCGCGGGTGGAACCCATCTGGCGGGTATCGCCGTTGACGCGGCAGGTAACGAGCGCATCGGCAGGGTCGAAGTTGGTGTCAATCCACGGCCCCACGGGGCAGAAGGTGTCGAAGCCTTTGCCGCGTGTCCATTGTCCATCGCGGCGTTGCAGGTCGCGGGCGGTGACGTCGTTGGCGATGGTGTAGCCGAGGATGTAATCGGTGGCTGCTTCAGGGGAAATCCAGCGCCCGCGCTTGCCGATGACCACGGCCAGTTCGGCCTCGTGTTCCACCTGCTGCGATTGCGGGGGCAGGATGATGGCGTCGCCGGGGCCGATGAGGGCTGAAGGCGGCTTGAGGAAGATGAGAGGGATTTCCGGCACCGGGGCGTTGTGTTCGGCGGCGTGGGCGGCGTAGTTCCGGCCAACGCAGATGATTTTGGAAGGTGTGGTGGGCGGCAGCAGGCGGACGGTTTCCAGGGGAATGGAAGGCTCTTCGCGTTGCCGCTCACCGAAAGGTGCGCCATGCACGATGCCGATTTCCGTGCCGTCGTTTTCCAGCCAGCCGTAGCGGGGCGGTTCGTTGTTGTGCTGATAGCGAATCCAGCGCATGGTACGCTCCTTGCGGGAGAAGTTGGCGCCATTATAGCACGATGGTGGGGTACGTTGAAATTATGCAACGGTGTTGATATGGATGATAGTAGCAAAAAAAGACAGGATGGGGTAAACTTATAATATCTGTGCAGGTCAGGATAATTTGATAAAAGCAAATTAATGGCCTTTGAGACCTTTAAGGAGGCAAAGGATGAAGATTGGCCGAATTCTGATTCTCTTGGCATTGATATTGGTGTTGGGGGTGGGGGCTGCCTTTCTGTGGCTTCGGAAGCAGTCGGCTCCCTCAGGTGGGGAAGCCGGCGGTGGGCCGTCTGCTGCCGAGCAAGCGCCGCAAGATATGTTGTCGGTGGTGATCGCGGCGCAACCCATCCGCCGCGGCACGCGGATTACCGATGACCTTTTGGCAGTGGTTGATCTGCCGACCGACCGGGTCATCGCGACCCAACTGACCGACCCCAAGCAGGCCATTGGCAAGTTGGCGGTGCGCGATCTGGCGCAAGGCATGTTTTTGACCCAGGCCGATGTTGCCGAAAAACTTGCCGTGAGTTCCGAAGGCTCGTTGGCTTCGTTGCAGATCCCGCCGGGGTACGTGGCGATTTCGATTCCCATGTCTCGTTTGAGTGGCGTGGCCTACGGTTTGCGACCGGGTGACCATGTCGCTGTGCTCGCTTCTTTCCCCTTTGTAGATGTTGACCAGGAATACCAGAGCGTGCTGCCGAACAAGGTCGCCGTGGTTTCGCCGCCGCAATTGACCGAGAACGGGCAGACGCTGACGGCGGGCGTGACGTCCGGCGATGCGCCTGTGGGGCGCAGCCTGACCGATGACGAATTGGGTTTGCCGCTTTATGTTGTTCCTTCGGAAGCCCAGCGGGCGCGATTGGTCAGCCAGATGCTGATCAAAGACGCGGTGGTGTTGTATGTGGGCACCTTCCCGTTGGCCGATCAGGAGATGAAACCGTCTCAACAGGCGAACGAGACGCAAGAAAACGCCCCTGAAGGGCAACAGCAGCAACAGCAACAGCAGCAGCCGCCGCAATATCAAGAGCAGTCGCAGCAACAGCAGCAGGCTGTGTCGACGGCACAAGCCCCGCCGGATATCGTGACTTTGGTCGTTTCACCCCAAGAAGCGGTCACTTTGAAATACCTGGTGGATCGTCAGGTTGCGATGACGTTGGCTTTGCGCGCTGGCGGCGATTCTACGGAGATTTCCGCCGATGCTGTGACGCTTTCGTACGTCCTGGACACTTATGGCGTGGTTGTGCCTGCAAAACTGCCGTATGACATCAATCCTGCTTTGGAGAAGGTGATTCCTCCGACTTTGCAGAATGACACCATTGTTACGCCTCCCCAGTAATTTGCAGTGATGTGAGGAATTTGGCATGGTAGAAACAGACCGCATTACCGTTATGGTCGTGGATGATATCCCGGAAACGCGAGAGAACATCAAGCGATTGTTGCAGTTTGAGAAAAACATCGAGGTTGTGGGCACGGCTGGTAGCGGCAAAGAAGCGATAGCCCAGGCGGAAAAACTTGAGCCGGATGTTGTCATCATGGATGTCAACATGCCGGATATGGATGGCATCACGGCGACGGAGATGATCCGCCAAAGGGTGCCGTTCGTGCAAGTGGTTATCCTCACCGTGCAGGATGACCCCAATTACATGCGCCGCGCCATGTTGGCTGGCGCGCGGGATTTTCTCACGAAGCCGCCGAGCATCGACGAACTTACAGCGGCTGTGCAGCGCGCAGCCAGGCTGGCTAAGGAAGAACGCAGCCGGCTGGGCAGCATTGCCGTTGGCGGCGGGGCTGCGTCTGCGGCTGTCTCCGCTGGTGGGCATGGTTCTTTTGGAAAGGTCATTACCTTTTACACCCCCAAAGGCGGGTTGGGGAATACCACACTGGCCGTCAATCTGGCCGTGGCGCTCAATACCGCTGATACGCCGGTGGTTATTGTCGATGGCAAGATGCAGTACGGTGATGTGGTGTTGCTGCTGAACGAACACGGTAAGCACGATATTCTTGATCTGGTGCCGCGTGTTGACGATTTAGATATGGAGGTTTTGGAAAGCGTTTTGATCACCCATGAGGACAGTGGTGTGAAAATCGTGGCTTCCCCCACCCGGCTGGAAGATGCGGGGCAGATCAACGGAGAGCAGTTTGGGAAACTCCTACGCTTTTTGAAGACCATGTTTGAATATATCATTGTGGATACTGCTTCGACCCTCGACGACGTGACGCTGGCAGCACTGGATGCAAGTGATCTGGTCGTCTCGCTGGTGGGGCAAGATATCCCCTCGATTAAAGATGCCCGATTGTTTTTGGATTGGTTGCGCTCATTGGAGGTGCCGGCAGAGCACATTTTCCTGGTCATGAACCGTTATGACAAACGCATCGGCATCACGCCGGAGCGGGTGGGCGAAAGTTTCCGACATCCGGTAGGGCTGGCGGTTCCCGAAGATTTCCGGCACGTTCTGCCGGCGGTCAACAAGGGGAAGCCCGTGTTACAGGCCGATCGTAGCGCGCCGATTTCTCGCGGCGTCGTGAAAATGGCGGAAATGATACGCCGTCGGCTGGTGGAACTGGAATCCGAGTCGGAAGCATGAGTTAGGCAGAGGAGAACAGCATGTCTTTGTTGAAGCGTATAGAACGAGGCGAGGGGGGAGCGCAAGGCGGCAGCAGTGGCGTGGGCGGCAGCCCTGGCAAACTGAGCGGTTTGCAGTCGCGTCGGGCCAGTGCCCCTCAGGTGAAGGCTGAGAGCACGCTGGCCGATTTGAAAACCCGGGTGCAGCAGCGTCTGTTGGCTGCCCTTGACCCGGGAATGGATATTTCCCAGACCGCCGAAGTGCGCCGCACGATTCGCGATCTCTTCGAACAGGTGCTGCAGGAAGAAAACATCGTTCTCTCTCGCCCGGAGCGCCACCGGCTATTCGAAGCCATTGCGGCTGAAATTCTGGGTTTTGGCCCCCTCCAGCCTTTGCTGGAAGACGACAACATCACTGAAATCATGGTCAACGGACCCAAAAACATCTACGTGGAGCGCAAAGGCAAACTGCAACGCGTGCCGGTAACCTTTGAAGATGACGAGCACGTTATGCGCATCATTGACCGCATCGTGGCGCCACTGGGCCGCCGTGTGGATGAATCCAGCCCTTATGTGGACGCCCGTTTGCCCGATGGTTCTCGTGTGAACATCGTCATTCCGCCGATTTCCCTGGTGGGGCCGGTGGTCACCATTCGTAAGTTTTTCAAGACCCCTTTGACCGTGCAAGACCTGGTGAATTTCGGCTCGATTACGCCCGAGGCGGTGCGTTTTCTGGAAGCCTGTGTGAAAGCGCGGCTCAACATTGTGATTTCCGGTGGTACTGGTTCCGGTAAAACCACGCTTTTGAACATCCTTTCCAGTTTCATTCCCCACGATGAACGCATTATCACCGTGGAAAACGCAGCGGAATTGCAATTGCGGCAAGAGCATGTGGTTACGCTGGAATCCCGCCCGCCCAACATCGAAGGGCGCGGTGAAGTGACGATTCGTCAGTTGGTGATTAACACTTTGCGTATGCGTCCCGACCGCATTATCGTGGGTGAGGTGCGCGGCGCTGAAGCGTTGGACATGTTGCAGGCCATGAACACCGGCCACGAAGGTTCCATGACCACGGTGCACTCCAACAGCCCGCGCGATACCCTTTCCCGTATGGAAACCATGACCCTGATGGCAGGCATGGAACTCCCTGTGCGGGCGATTCGTGAACAGATTTCCTCGGCGGTGGACCTGGTTGTGCACCAATCCCGTATGCGGGATGGCTCTCGTAAAGTCGTAGCGATTGCCGAGGTTTCGGGCATGGAAGGTGACGTCATCAGCATGACCGACTTGTTCATCTTCCAGCACGGCGGTTTCCGCGATGGCAAAGTGTATGGCCGCCTCACGCCTACCGGGCTGCGTCCCAAGTTCATGGATAAAATCGAGGCAGCCGGTATCCATCTGCCGGCTTCCATCTTTGGCATTGGCGGCAAGCGGCGGTAGCAGGTTGCCTGCTTTCTCTGGGAGGAACTTATGACCAACCTCAATCCTGTGATAGTGTTGCTTGTGGGGGGTGGGTTGGCCTTCCTGTTGCTTATTGTGGGGGTGGTTCTGACTTATCGCTCCAGCCGCTCGCTGGTGGAAGATCGCCTCGACAGGTATTTGGGCGAAGAAGCACTGCGCGAAGTTGAAGAGCAACGCGAAGCGCTGCGCAAGGGGCGCGGCGAAAGCATGGTGGATAAGCAATTGGAGCGCACCGGCTGGTGGGAAGGCATCGCGCGCGATCTGGCCCGTGCCGACTTGCGCTTCAAGCCAATGGAGTATATCCTTGCCAAACTGGGCCTGACTGTGTTGGGCACCATGTTGGGGTATGCGTTGGGTGGGCGTTCATTGTTGTTTACGCTGACTGGCCTGGTGCTGGGATATTTTGGCCTGGGCTTTTTCGTGAAATTCCGCCAGCGCCAGCGTTTGACCCGCTTCAACTCACAACTTGCGGATATGCTCAACTTGATGGTGAACGGTTTGCGGGCAGGGTATTCGACCTTGCAGGCGCTGGAAGCCGTGAGCCGTGAAATGCCGCCGCCCATTTCTACCGAGTTTCGCCGTGTGGTGCGGGAAATCCAGATCGGTATCCCTATGGAAAAGGCGCTGGACAATCTTCTCCGCCGCATTCCCAGCGATGACCTTGACCTGGTTGTGACCGCCATCAACATTCAGCGGGAAGTCGGCGGTAACCTCGCTGATATTTTGGAAACGATTTCCGCCACCATTCGCGAGCGCGTCAAACTCAAGGGCGAAATCAACGTCCTTACTTCGCAGGTCAAGTTCTCGGGCTCCGCGTTGGCGGTCATGCCTATTCTGTTGTTTTTCATCATTTATCGCATTAACCCGGACTATATGGGGCAACTGATTCACCCTGATAATCCTTCTTTGAAATTTGTGGGTTATTGTATTATTGGCGCGGGTCTGATGTTGATTGCTGTAGGGTATTTTGCGATGCAGAAAATTGCCGATATCGAAGTCTAAAGGATGTAGCCATGGTTGTTGTCTGGTTGATCATTGGCCTTTTGGTGGTTGGCGCAATATTTCTCGCTATCATTGGCCTGCGGGCGCGGGAAAACGAGAGCGATCCGCTTCAAGAGCGATTGGCAGAATACGTCGATGCCGGGCGTGAAATTCAGTCACTGGAAGAAGTTGAACTGGAGCAGCCCTTCACCCAGCGTGTCATTTTGCCAATGGCGAAGGCGTTGGGTTCCATCGCTTTGCGTTTTACCCCCCAAAGCGCTTTGCAGCAAGCGCAAAAGAATCTGGAACTCGCCGGACGCCCTGGGAATATCGATGCTTCGACCTATGTTGCCATTCGTTTTATAGGCGCCATTGTTTTAGGCCCTGTAGTGTTCTTTCTGGCGCGGTCCTCTTCCATGGCCTCGCTGCATTCCAACGCGTTGTTGTTGGGTGTGACCTTCAGTGTCTTGGGCTATTTCTTCCCTGAACTTTGGCTGAAGGGGAAAATCAGCAAGCGGCAGGAATCAATTTTGAAAGCCATGCCCGACGCCTTAGACTTGTTGACCATTTGCGTGGGGGCAGGTTTGGGCTTCGATGCCGCAATGTACAAAGTGGTCGAGAAGTGGGATAACGAACTTTCTTTTGAGTTTGGCCGTGTGTTGCGGGAAGTGCAGTTGGGCAAGACGCGCCGTGAAGCCCTGCGCGATATGGCCGACCGGGTGGGCGTGCCCGAAATGACCAGTTTCGTGGCTGCGATCATCCAGAGTGAGCAATTGGGCGTGAGTCTGGGCAAAGTGCTGCAGATTCAGGCCGACAACATGCGTGTCAAACGCCGCCAGCGCGCCCAGGAAGCCGCCCAAAAAGCGCCTGTGAAGATGCTTTTCCCGCTGGTGTTTCTGATTATGCCGGCTCTGTTTTTGGTGTTGCTGGGGCCTGCGGTCATGATTATCGCTCAAATGGTTGTCGGCGGTGCTTTCTGAACCGTGGCGGTATCGCCTTTATCGGCAGTTTTGGCTAACCCTCGATTGGATTTTCCCACCCCGGTGCGTCGGTTGCGGGCGCGTCGGGGTGCGTTTTTGTGATGTTTGCCTCGCCGCTGTGCAGCGCATTGCCCCGCCGATGTGCGAGCGATGCGGCAATCCGCTTCCCGTGGGGGAAACCGGTCTGTGCCGCCGTTGTCGGACGCATTTGCCTGCGTTTGCTGCCGCCCGCTCATGGGCTTTGATGGAAGGCGGCGTGAGGAAAGCCGTTCACCGTTTGAAATATCACCGCGACCTGGCGTTGGCCGACATTCTGGCAGCGCAGATGCTGCCGCTGGTGCGCGAGCAGGGCTGGGAAATCGACGCGGTGGTTGCCATTCCTTTGGGAAAACAGCGGCTGCGGGAACGCGGCTACAATCAGGCGGCCTTGGTGGCTTTCCCCCTGGCGTTGGGGCTGGATGTGCCTTTCTTGCGGCACGCGCTTTCGCGCACGCGTGAAACGCGCTCGCAGGTGGGGTTGAGCGCCGAGGAGCGGCGGCAAAATGTGGCGGGGGCTTTCAAGGCCGCGGGCGAGCGTGTGCAAGGCAAAACGGTTTTGCTGGTGGACGATGTGATGACCACCGGAGCAACGCTCGACGCCGCTGCCCAGGCGCTTTTGGCTGCCGGTGCGGCACGTGTTTACGCCGCCACGGTTGCCCGGGCGGCGTTGCGTAAAGGTTTTGGTTTTCAGGGGGCTATGGCGAATGATGCTATGCGTCGCTCTCGCGATGGCGCATGAAAAGCAGGG
>JALVOR010000294.1:0-5237 GCA_027026295.1 Anaerolineales bacterium
GTGCTGACCTACAACATCCAGCAGGGCTACCGCGCCGACGGGCAGAAGGGCTGGCACGACCAACTCGCCCTGATGCGCTCCCTCGCCCCCGACCTCATCGCCTTGCAGGAATCCGACACTGCCCGCCTCAGCGGGGCAAACAACGACCTGGTGGGCTGGTTTGCCGCCGCGCTGCACATGCACGCCGCTTACGGGCCACCCACAGTGGACGGCACCTTCGGCATCGCGCTGCTTTCCCGTTACCCCATTCTGGAAAGCCACACGGTGTACCTTTACAGCGAAGGCGAGCAGACCGCCGTGCTGCTGGCCACGGTGGCCGCGGGCGAAAAGCGCCTCACTGTGGCGGTAACGCACCTGGGCAACGGCGGGCCGTTAGTGCAGCAGCAAAACGTGCTGGAAGCCGTGCGGGGGCGCGAGCCGCTGATTTTGTTGGGCGATTTCAACTTCCGCCCCAACACACCGCAATACCGCCTCACGGTGGAAACCCTGCGCGACGCCGCCCCCGACCCCACCGGGAAAGCCATCGACCACATCTTCCTCACCCCCGATTGGGCTGTAGCCCGCACCGAATACATTCACAGCCCGGCTTCCGACCACCCGGCGCTGTTCGCGGCGCTGACACTGCCCTGAAACACCTGCCCAACATCCTCCAATCGCCTTCGCTATCTGGCCAGAGCCGCGCGCGCTCTGGCCAGGGTTGTTTTTATCCCCCCGACATGCGACAGTGAAAAGCCCGTCTCCAAACCACCCTTCCGACTTTGTCTCATTATTGTATATACCATTTTCTCATGGTATAATCAAACCACCTTTTCTCATATTCGTCTCACATGATGGTCTTTCCCCACATTCCCCATCGAAAGGAGAAAACACCAAAAAACACATGCCACGATCTCACCAAGTTTCCGTCTTTTCCCTACCCATCCCAAAGAAGGAGAAACAAATGAAACGCCATTTTTGGATACTCGCAGTTGTCGTCCTGGCGCTGGCCCTCGCGCTGGCCGCCTGCGGTAAGTCCGCGCCCACCCAGGCACCTTCCGAGACTTCCGCGCCTTCCGCCACCGAAGCCCCTCAGGCTAAAACCGGTGGCGTTTTGCGTATTTTGACCTGGGAGGGTTATGCGCCCGAAGAACTGGTCGAAAAATTCGTCAAGGAAACCGGCATCAAGGTGGAAATCACCTACATCGGCGACAACAACGAACTGATCGCCAAGATGGCCGCAACCAAAGGCGTGGGCTTCGACCTGGTTTCCCCCACCCTGAACTACGTCGCCACCGCGCAAGACCAGTTCGGCATCTATCAGCCGATCGACCTCAGCAAGGTCAACAAAGACCTCTTCATCCCCGCTTACTGGGATTCCATCCTCAAGAATTCGGAATACGAAGGCAAGCCCTACGCCCTGCCCTTCGTGTGGGGCACCACCGCGATGGTGGTCAACCTCGAGAAAGCCCCCGATGCCGGGCAGAGTTACCTCGACCTTTGCGACCCCAAATACAAAGGCCGGGTGAGTTATCGCGCCAAATATGACACTCTCTACATGTTCGCCTACGCGCTGGGCTACGACCCGGCAGAAGCGGTGAAAAGCGAAGACGAATACCGCAAGGTGATGAACGCCGTGCGCGACAAACTCATCGAATGCAAGCCCGTCGTCCGCACCTACTGGGATTCCCGCCAGCAACTGGAAGACCTGCTGAAGAACGACGAGGTTTGGGTCGCCACCAGTTGGGATGCGATTGCCTGGACGCTGATGAAAGAACAGCCCGACAAATTCAAGTATGTCGTGCCCAAAGAGGGCGCCGTGGGCTGGTTCGACACCTTCGCCATCTCCGCCGGTGCAGAGAACGTCGACGCTGCCTACAAGTGGATCAACTTCATCATGCAGCCGGAAAATGCCGCCGTCATCATCAACCAGACCGGCTACCAGACAGCCTCTCAGGGCGCCGTGGAACTGGCTTCCCCCGAAATGGCGAAAATCGTCGCCGAAACGTTGCCGCCCGAGAAGATGGCAACCATCAAGTGGTACTTCCCCCTGCCGCCTTACGCGCAGGACATTCAGGCCGACGTCTTAGAGCAGGTCAAAGCCGCAGAATCCAACAAATAGCAGACCGCTTTCCCCATGCCCCGGCAATTGTCGGGGCATGGGAATCTTGCAATCTCTCCAAGAGGCAATGAACCATGTCCCCAGAAATTGATGTTGGACTCGTAAATGTAACCAAGAAGTTTGGCAATCTGGTCGCGGTTGACAATGTCAGTCTCGAGGTGCCCAAGGGAAGTTTCTTCTCCATCCTCGGCCCCTCGGGCAGCGGGAAGACCACCCTGCTGAGGATGATCGCCGGCTTCGAAGTGCCCACCAGCGGCGATATTTTCATCGGCGGGCAACGCGTCAACGACGTGCCCCCCAACAAACGCCCCTGCAACATGGTCTTCCAGCGGCTGGCTTTGTTCCCTATGATGAATGTCCTGGATAACGTCACCTTTGGCCTTCGCCGTCGGGGCGGGATGAGCAAGGCCGAGATGGAACGCCGTGCCAAAGACGCCCTGGCGCGCGTCGGCCTGCAAGGGCTGGAAAAGCGCAAAATCAACCAGATTTCCGGCGGACAACAGCAGCGCGTGGCCCTGGCGCGCAGCCTGGTGCTGGAACCCACCGTGCTTTTGTTAGACGAGCCGCTGGGTTCCCTCGACCTGAAACTCCGCCAGAGCATGAAACTGGAACTCAAGCACCTGCAGGCGCGCACCGGCACCACCTTCGTCTACATCACTCACGACCAGACCATTGCGCTCGCGATGTCCGACACCGTCGCCGTGATCAACCACGGGAAAATCGAACAAATTGCTCCTCCCGAAGAACTCTACCGGCGGCCTGCCACCCATTTCGTCGCCTCTTTCGTGGGCGAAAACAACAAACTGGTGAACGGCAAGGTCGTCGCCTTCCAAGACGAGGAGAAAGTCGAGGTCGACATTGCCGGCATCCGCATGCTGGGCCGCGCCGGGGAAGCCCTCTCCGTCAACGACACGGTAGACCTCTTCATCCGCCCCGAGATGATCACCGTGCGCCCGGGCAAGGGCGAAAACGGCATTCTGGGCAAGGTGAGCGAAATCAACTTCGACGGCTCGCACTCCCTCGTCATCGTCAGCCTGCTCGAAAGCAAACAGCCGCTCAGCCTCAACGTCAAAATTCAGCACACTGAAAACGCCCCCGACCTGAAAATCGGCGACCTAGTCACCCTCTCCTGGCGCTGGGACGCGGCCAATGCCTTCCTGTCCATGGCCCAGCCACACATTGAAGCGGAGGCATAACCATGAACGCCTCGACCAAACGCCGCAGTCTGTGGTTGTTGCTGACTCCCATGCTGCTCTGGATTGGCCTGCTTTTCGTGCTGCCGCACCTCAAACTGTTCTATCTTTCCTTCATCAGCCGTCGCGGCGGGGAATTCACGTTTGCCAATTACCTCTATTTCTTCCAGAGCCCCCTCTACCGCAAAATCTTCCTCCGCACGGCAGTATTTTCCATCCTCGTCACAGCCCTGACCCTGCTCATTTCCTTCCCCTTAGCCTTCATCATCACCAAAGTCGCCGGAAAGCGCCTCAAAATGATGCTCTTGCTGGCCGTCATCCTGCCCTATTGGGTTTCCGAACTCATCCAGGCCTTCACGTGGATGGTCCTCTTCCGGGAAAGCGGCGTACTGAGTTACCTGCTGCAAATGCTGGGCATCACCCACCACAACATCGAATTCCTCTACCACGACACCACCATCGCCGTCGGGCTGGTTTACACCTCGCTCCTCTTTATGACCATTCCCATCATGAACTCCCTCGATACCCTCGACGACAGCCTGGTGGAAGCCGCTTACGACCTCGGCGGCAATTTCTGGTCGACCCTGCGGGAAATCATCATCCCCCACGCCGCGCCCGGCATCATGGTGGGCAGCATCATGGTCTTCATGCTCAACCTGGGCAACTACGTCACCGTCACCCTGTTGGGCGGCAAGAACAGCCTCTGGTTGACGGAAATCATCTACAACCAGTTCATCATCCGCTTCAACCAGAACAAAGGCTCTGCCTTTAGCGTCATTTTGCTCACCTTCTCGGTGATATTCGTGTGGATCATGCTCAAGATTACAAAACAGGATCTCTCGGAGGCCATGTGATGTTTCGACGAAACGAACTTTCGCTGAGCAAGGTCTTGTTTTACGCCTATGCGATCCTGATTCTGATTTTCACCTTAGGGCCGCTGGTCATCGTCACCATCCTGGCCTTCAACAACAACCCCAGCGCCTCGTTCCCGTGGCAGGGTTTCACCTTAGACTGGTTCAAATCGAGCACGCCCAACCGCGTGGGGCTTTTCAACGACGCGCGCATGATGCACGCCATCGGCACCAGCCTTCAGGTCGCCATCGTCGTCACGCTGGTATCGGTTGTCCTGGGCGTCAACAACGCCTTCATGTTTGTGCGCCACAGGTTTTCCGGCCAAAGCCTGCTCTATTTATTGATGCTGGGGCCGCTGGTCGTGCCCGGTGTGGTGCTGGGCACTTCCATTCTGGCTTTTTCTTACGGCATTGCCAACAGCCTGGATAAGTTGCTCGGCGCGGGTGCGGGCACGTTCCTGCGCCCCGGTTTCTGGCTGGTGGTTCTGGGGCAAGTAAGTTTCGTGGCAACCACAACCACGCTGGTCATCGCCGCCCGCCTGAAGCGCTTCGACCTCTCACTGGAAGAAGCCGCCCTCGACCTGGGCGCCAGCCGCGCCGAAGCCGTCCGTCTGATTACCCTGCGTTTTCTGGCGCCAGCCATGTTAGGCGCGGGCATCATCGCCTTCCTTTTCTCTTTCGAGAACTTCAACACCACCTACTTCCTCAGCGGCTCCGACCCCACCGTGCCCATTTTGCTCTATTCCCGGCTGCGCTTCGGCATCACGCCGGAAATCAACGCTGTCAGCGTCATGCTGATGATCGTCACCGGCTTGCTGGGCTTCGTGGCCTTTGCCTTCCAAAAGGAAGACGCCGCTTAGCCCTGCGAAGGCTTCCCTCATGCTCATCGCGCACATCAGCGACACCCACGTGGCCGCCCCGGGCAAGAAAACCTTTGGCGTCGCGCCCATGGCTGAATATCTGGCGCGCTGCGTCGAGCACATCAACCGCCTGCAACCGCAGCCCGACCTCGTGATTCACACAGGCGATGTCACCAGCAACGGCCTTTTGGAAGAAGCCCGGTACGCTGCCGACATCCTGCGCCAACTGCAAGCG
>JALVOR010000294.1:5247-10161 GCA_027026295.1 Anaerolineales bacterium
GCCCCCAAGACGCCCGCGGCTTCATCCACCACGACATTGCCCTGCCCGGCCTGCGCCTGCTGGGGCTCGACACCACCTCGCCGGGCAAGCCAGGCGGCGCATGCGACGAAGCCAGGGCCGAATGGCTGCATGCCCGCCTGCAAGAAGATACAAACACGCCCACCGTGCTTTTCATGCACCACCCACCGGCCACCTTTGGTGTTATAGAAACTGACATCGATGGCTTCATGGGCACCGATTTGCTGGCTGAAACCATCGCACAACACCACCAAATCATCCGCATCCTTGCCGGGCACATTCACCTTGCCTCCCTCACCGAATGGCAAGGCATTGTGGTCAGCACCGCCCCCAGCACCGGCATGCGCCTGTACCTCGATTTGACGCTTTCGCTTTCCCGCTACATTTTGGACGAGCCTGCCTATCACCTCCATTACTGGACGCCCGACAAGCGGCTGGTCACCCACACCGTGCGCGTTTTGGCCGAAGAACCGCTACACCCCTTCGCGCCCGAGCAATAACCCGCGCGCTGCCCCCAACGAAAGGCCGTTCCATGCCCGCAGATGAACACATTGCCCCGCCCCGTTACCGTCAGGTTGCCGAACAACTGGCAAAGGAAATCGCCGAAGGCGCCCTGCCCGCCGATGCGCGCATTGCCTCAGAGCGCGAACTGGCCGAGCGCTTCGGCATTTCGCGCATGACCGCCCGCGCCGCCATCAACATCCTGGTGCGCCGCGGCCTGCTCACCCGCCGCACCGGCGCGCCCGCCTATGTTGCCCCGCCCAAAATCCGCTTCGACCTGAGTTCCCCCAAGGGGCTTTACCGCCAGTTGGAACACGCCGGCATCAAACCCGGCGCGCATGTGATTACCGCCGAAAAACTCCCCTGCGAGGCGCTGGAACAAAAAATTTGCGCCGCCCTCAAGTTAGACGAGCACGGCGGCGAGGTTTACCACATCGTGCGCCTGCGCACCGCCGACGACGAACCCATCGCCGTGGAAGATTCCTATTTCCCTGCTGATTTGTTCCCCGACCTGCTGGACTTCCACCTGACCGAATCCATCTACGGCATCCTCAAGAAGTATTTCGGCGTCGCGCCTGCAAAGTCGGTGCAGGAACTGGAAATTTCGCTGCTGGACGCCGAATGGGCGCAGATCATGGGCGTGCCGGTGGATTTGCCCACCCTGGAAATTCGGCGCATTGCCTTCACCGCGCAAGGCACCCCTTTTGAATTTGCCCACGACATTTACCGTGGCGACCGCATCATCTTCACCGCCCGCACGGTGACTTCGCCCGACGCGGAAAGTGAAACATCCGGGTGGCAGCGGGTGCTCGACACCCTGCAAAACAACCACCCCTGATTCCCCGGCAACTTTGCCGGCCACTCAAGGAAAATCATGCCAACCACCTACGACATTGCCATCATCGGCGCAGGCGCGGTGGGCACTGCCATTGCCCGCGAACTCTCCCGCTACCAACTTGACATTGCCTTGCTGGAAGCCAAAGCAGATGTCGGCATGGGCACCACCAAAGCCAACACCGCCATCTGGCACACCGGCTTCGATGCCAAGCCCGGCACCCTGGAAGCCCGCCTGCTGCGCCGCTCTTACGCCCTGCTGGAAGACTACGTCGAGCAGGCCGGCATCCCCACCGAGCGGCTGGGCGGGCTGCTGGTCGCCTGGACGAAAGAGCAATACCACACGCTGCCTTCCCTGCTGGAACGCGCCCACACCAACGGCGTGACCGATGTGCGCATCATCTCTGCCGAAGAGGTATATGCCCTCGAACCAAACCTCAACCGCGGCGCATGGGGCGGGCTTTTCGTGCCGGGGGAATCCCTCATCTGCCCCTTCACCCTGCCCATTGCCTACGCCACCGAAGCGCTGCTCAACGGCGCCACGCTGAAACTCAATTTCCCCGTGCAGAACGTGCGCCAGGAAAACGGCTTGCACGTCCTCACCGGCCCGGGCGGGCAAACCGTGCGCGCCCGTTACCTGGTCAACGCCGCCGGGCTGTATTCCGACGAAATCGACCACATGTTGGGACACCACGATTTCACCGTCACCCCCCGCCGCGGAGAACTCATCGTCTACGACAAATTCGCCCGGCGGCTGATCAACCACGTCATCCTGCCCGTGCCCACGCCAGTCACCAAAGGGGTACTCATCAGCCCCACAGTGTACGGCAACGTCCTCCTCGGCCCCACTGCCGAAGACCTGGACGACAAAACCAACACCGCCACCAGCGCAATCGGCCTGCAAAGCCTGCTGGAAAAGGGGCGCGCCATCCTGCCCGATTTGCTGAACGAAGAAGTCACCGCCACCTACGCCGGGCTGCGCGCCGCCACCGAGCACAAAGACTATCAAATTCGCCTGCACGCCGCGCAACGCTATGTGTGCGTGGGCGGCATCCGCTCCACGGGCGTGTCGGCTTCCTTGGGCATTGCGGAATACGTTGCCGGGCTGCTTGCCAAAGCAGGGCTTCCGCTGCGCCCCAAGGGTGAATTCAAAACCCATCGCATGCCCAACATCGGCGAAGCCAGACCTCGCCCCCACCAGCAAGACGACCGCATCGCCCAGAACCCCGACTACGGGCGGGTGGTGTGCCATTGCGAAAAGGTCACCGCGGGCGAAATCCTCGATGCCATCCACAGCCCCATTCCCGCCCGGACGTTAGACGCCCTGCGGCGGCGCACCCGGGCAATGCAGGGGCGCTGCCAGGGCTTCAACTGCCAGGCTGCCATCGTGGACATTCTGGCGCGGGAAACCGGCCAGAACCCTGAAGTGCTGCTGGCGCTGGACCGCGGGCACATGCCAAAGCCCCTGACACTGACCGCAACCGACCATCACGCCGAGGAGGGGCAATCATGACCACCCGGAAAACGGATGTTCTCATCGTGGGCGCAGGCCCGGCAGGGCTGAGCAGCGCCATTGCCCTCAAACGCCGCGGCGTTGCCCGGGTGACCGTGGTGGACAGGGAACCCGAAGCGGGCGGCATGCCCCGCCTGTGCCACCACACCGGCTTCGGCGTTTGGGATTTCCACCGTCTCTACACCGGCCCCACCTATGCCCGCCGCTACACTCAACTGGCAAAAGCCCTCGGCGTGGAAATCCGCACTGAAACCACCATCGTCGGCTGGGAAAACGCCCACACCTTGGCCTACACCAGCCCGGAAGGCACCGGCGCGCTCCACGCCGACGCCATCTTGCTCGCCACCGGCGTGAGAGAACGCCCGCGTGCCGCCCGCTTAGTGCCCGGCTACCGCCCGCGGGGCATTTTCACCACCGGCTCCCTGCAGCGCTTCGTGGATGAGCACCATCTTCCCGTCGGGCAGCGCGCCGTCATCGTCGGCGCAGAAGGTGTCAGCCTGTCGACGTTCCTCACCCTGCAAAAGGCGGGCGTTCATGTGGCCGCCTTCCTGACCGACCTGCCGCACCACCAGATGTATTTCCCCTACGCGCCGGGCAAGTGGTGGTTCGTGGATCTGCTCCACCGCACCCCCATCCGCACCAATGTGCGCATCAGCCGCATCCTCGGCCTCAAGCGCGTCGAAGGCGTAGAAATCACCCACACCGGCACCGGCCAGCGGGAAATCATCCCCTGCGACACGGTGGTTTTCACCGGCGACTGGATTCCCGAACACGAAGTGGCGCGCAAAGGCAATCTGGTGATGGACACAGGCACTCGCGGCCCCCAGGTAGACGCCGCCTTCCGCACCTCGGAAGCCGGGGTTTTTGCCGCGGGCAACCTGCTGCGGGGGGCAGAAACCGCCGCCACCAGCGCCCAGGAAGGCCGTTTTGCCGCCCAAAGCATTGCCGCTTACCTGCAAGGGCAACCCTGGCCAGAACGCCGCATTCCCGTGGTGCTGGAGCCGCCGCTGCTGTGGGCGCTCCCCAACAGCCTCGCGCCCTCAGACGCGCACCAGCCGGGCAAAATGGATTTCCGTGTCGGGCAATTCGTGGAAAACGCCACCGTAGAAGTGCGACAGGGCAGACGCGTGCTGCACACGCAGCGTTTTCGCCGCCTGCTGCCCAACGAAACCATGCACCTGAGCGGCGGCTGGGTTGCCAAAATCAACGCCTCAGGCGGGGCAATAACCCTGCGCCTTTCCGACTGAAACAAGCACAACCCCAAAGGGGCGGCACATGCCGCTCCTTGCTTATTTTCCGCTTGCAGTAAGTTGCCCCCGCGAAAACGCTACCCCCCACTTATACGGGCTTCTTCCACCCGCTGCTGCACCCACAAATACGCCGAAACGGTGACCACCACCAACAGCGCCCCCAGCCACTGCCACAGCGTGGTCAACCGCTCCCCCAGCAGCCACCAGCCCAACACAATCGCCGAAACCAGGCGCAAGGGCATCAGGCTGGTCACCTGGGCTGCCTTCATGCCGCCCAACGCCGTGATCTGGAACAACGTGCCTGCCACAAAGGCCCCAAAAATCACCCAGGCCACCGTCGCCCACCCCGCCGACGAAAGGTGCGCCCAGGCTGTCCAGTCTTCACCGGCGCTCACGCTCAGCAAAGCATACATGGGCACCAGTGCGGCACTTTGCTGCACCATAATCATCCCCCGCCCGGCTTCCCGGCGATGGCTGCGGCGCACCAGTTGAAAATACATCGCCAGCGCAAGCATGGAAACCAGCGCAACGCCCAAACCGAGAAAATCCTGCCGGGAAAACCCCGCCATCACATCCGACCAATTAGAGACCAGCGTCAACACCGCCCCGACGGTAGAAAGCGTCAAAGCCGGGTAAGTAAAAGGCGGCGTGGGCTCGTCGAAGAACCATGCCCCTAAAAATGCCGCCACAAAGGGGGCCAACAAATAAATCAACTGCACCCACGTGGCGCGGGTCAAATCAATGGCAAAGATGTTGGTCACCGAGCGCAACGCCACAACCCCACCCACAGCCCACAAC
>JALVOR010000295.1 GCA_027026295.1 Anaerolineales bacterium
GGAGAAGAAGCGTTCGATCTTACGGGCGCGGTTCACGATGAGTTTGTCGTCTTCGCTCAGTTCTTCCACGCCCAGAATGGCAATGATGTCCTGCAAGTCCTTGTAACGCTGGAGCACCTGCTGCACTTCGCGGGCGGTGCGGTAGTGGTCTTCGCCCACGATTTGCGGGTCGAGGATGCGGCTGGTGGAAGCCAGCGGGTCCACGGCGGGGTAAATGCCCTTGGCGGCAATGGCGCGCTCCAGGGCAATGGTCGCGTCCAGGTGGGCGAAAGTAACCACCGGCGCGGGGTCGGAGTAGTCGTCTGCGGGCACGTACACGGCCTGCATCGAGGTAATCGAACCCTGCTTGGTGGAGGTGATGCGTTCCTGCAATTCGCCCATTTCGGTGGCCAAGGTCGGCTGGTAGCCCACGGCAGAGGGCATGCGCCCCAACAGCGCCGACACTTCGGAACCCGCCATGGAGAAGCGGAAGATGTTGTCGATGAAGAGCAGCACGTCCTTGCCCTGGTCACGGAAGTATTCGGCCAAGGTCAGGCCGGTCAGCGCCACGCGCAGGCGCACGCCGGGCGGCTCGTTCATCTGGCCGTACACCATCACGGTATCTTTCATCACGCCCGATTCCAGCATTTCGCGGTAGAGTTGCGTACCTTCACGGGTGCGCTCACCCACACCGGCGAACACCGAATTGCCTTTGTGCACCTTGGCAATGGTGCGGATGAGTTCCATGATGATAACGGTCTTGCCCACACCGGCGCCGCCGAAAATGCCCGTTTTGCCGCCTTTGGTGAAGGGGGCAATCAGGTCGACCACCTTCAGGCCGGTTTCGAACACCTCAACGGTGGTGGACTGCTCTTCGAAAGCGGGCGCGGGGCGGTGAATGGGGTAATACTGGGAAGCCTTCACGCTTTCGCCGCCGTCCACGGTTTCACCCAGCACGTTGAAAATGCGGCCCAACACGCCTTCGCCCACAGGCACGGAAATCGGCGCGCCGGTGGCTTCCACGGCCATGCCGCGCTTCAGGCCATCGGTGGCGCCCATTGCCACACAGCGCACCCAGTTGTTGCCTAAGTGCTTTTGCACTTCCAGCACCAGGGGTTGTTCGTCGTCGCGAAGCACTTTTACGGCTTCGTAAATTTCCGGCAGTTGTTCGGCGGGGAATTCCACATCTACCACGCCGCCCAAAATTTGCACTACTCGGCCAGTCGCTTTCGCCATGCTTGCCTCCAGATTCGTAATTGGTTACTTGGTTAGTTGGTTGCTTGGTTACCCGGTTGTGGTTGGCGTTTTTACCCTGCGGCCTTGCTGGCTTCGGCAGCCATGGCCTGGGCAAGCGCCTCGGCGCCGCCGGCAATATCCAGCATTTCGCTGGTAATGCTTTGCTGGCGCGCCTTGTTGTATTCCAGTTGCAGCGCATCGGCCAGTTCCGCTGCGTTGTCGGTAGCGTTCTTCATTGCCACCATGCGGGCAGCGTGTTCGCTGGCCTGCGATTCCAGCACCGCATGGAAGACCTGCAGTTGGGTAAACCGGGGCACAATTTGATTCAAAATCTCGACTTCGTCAGGCTCGTAAATGTAAGCAGGCAACGCCTTGTGCCCTGCCTGGGGTGCAAAGTCTTGCACCCGGCCTTCATCTTCTACCTCCAACGGCAGCAGTTTCTTCACCGTCGGAATCTGCCGCAGCATATTGACGAAGTCGGTATACACCAGATACACCTCATCGGCTTTGCCTTCGAGGAATTCCTCCACCAGCAGATGCCCCACCGAAGAGACATCGGAAAACTTCGGGCGGTCGGGAAGGCCGCTGAAGTCAGCCACGATGTGTTTGCCGCGGCGGTGGAGGATTTCCCGCCCCTTGCGCCCGATGGTGACATAGTGAGCGGGCACGGGGTATTTGTCGAATTTCCTGAAAACGTAGCGCAAGATGTTGGCGTTGTAAGGGCCGGCCAGGCCGCGGTCGCTGGTGATGAGCACCACCAAGACGTTTTCCACCTTGTCGCGGCGGGTCATCAGCGGGTGCATGTGCTCGCGGCCGGGCTGATGGGCGATGTGCGTCAACACCTCCCACGCCTTGGTGGCGTAAGGGCGGGTGGATTCCACCGTGGCAATCGCCCGCTGCACCTTGCTGGCGCTCACAGCCTGCAGTGCGCGGGTAATCTGCGCAATGCTCTTGACGCTACGGATACGGAGTTTTACTTCTCGTGGGGTCGCCATAGGCTCTTATCCCTTAACTCCAACCGGCCATGAAAGCGTCCAAGGCTGCCTTGAGTTGTTCTTCGGTTTCGTCGGTGATTTTGCCTTTGCTGAGAATGTCGCGGCCGATTTCGGGGTGGGAAGCATCCATGTAGCGCAGCAAATCCTGTTCCCATTCGCGCATGCGTTCCAGCGGCACCTCGTCGGCGTAGCCGTGGGTGGCGGCGTAAATCACGATGATTTCGTGTTCCAGCGGCACGGGCGAGTATTGCGGCTGCTTGAGAATTTCCTGCATGCGCAGGCCGCGGTTGAGTTGCGCCTGGGTGGCTTTGTCCAGGTCAGAGCCAAACTGGGCAAAGGCAGCCAGTTCACGGAAGGCGGCCATATCGAGGCGCAGGCGGCCTGCCACCTGCTTCATGGCTTTGGTCTGTGCGTCGCCGCCCACGCGGGAAACCGAGATACCGACGTTGATGGCCGGGCGAATACCGGCGTAGAACAGGTTGCCTTCCAGGTAAATCTGGCCGTCGGTAATGGAAATCACGTTGGTGGGAATGTAGGCGGAAACGTCGCCCAGCAGGGTTTCGATGATGGGCAGGGCGGTGAGGGAGCCGCCGGTGCCGCGCACCTTGACGACCTTGTAGGCGTCGGCGTTTTCCATGGCCTTGCGGTCTTCGTCGGCATCGTGTTCGGCCACGGGGCCGTCGTAAACCTTGCCGTTCACGCCATCTTCGGGGGAGGCCATGCCGTCTTCGCTGGTGAAATCCGCGGGCACGATGACATACCTGTCGGCCAGGCGGGCGGCGCGTTCCAGCAGGCGGGAATGCAGGTAGAAGACGTCGCCGGGGTAGGCTTCACGGCCAGGCGGGCGGCGCATCAGCAGGGAGACCTCGCGGTAAGCCCAGGCGTGCTTGGAAAGGTCGTCGTACACGATGAGGGCGTCGCGGCCGGTTTCCATGAACTCTTCGCCGATGGCACAGCCTGCGTAGGGGGCAAGGTACTGCAGCGCCGCGGGCTCGTCGGCGGAAGCCACCACCACGGTGGTGTAGTCCATCGCACCGAACTTTTCGAGGATGGCCACCGTGCGGGCAACCTGCGCCTTCTTCTGACCGATCGCCACATAGATACAGAGCACATCCTTACCCTTCTGGTTGAGGATGGTGTCGATGGCGATGGCGGTCTTGCCCGTCTGGCGGTCGCCGATGATGAGCTCGCGCTGGCCG
>JALVOR010000296.1 GCA_027026295.1 Anaerolineales bacterium
CACCCCGCCGTGTAACCCTCCCCGGCTCCAAGAGCATCACCAACCGCGCCCTGGTGCTGGCGGCCCTGGCCGAAGGCGTGACCATCCTGGAAGGCGCGCTCTTTGCCGACGACACCCGCCACATGGCCGTTGCCCTGCGCGCCTTAGGCTTTGAAGTCATCCTTGCGCCCGAAGCCCGCCGCATCACCGTCCGCGGCGAAGGCGGTCGCATTCCTGCCAACCGGGGCAGCCTCTTTTTGGGCAACGCGGGTACGGCCATGCGCTTCCTCACCGTCATGCTCACCCTGGGGCGCGGCGAATACGACCTGGACGGCGTACCGAGGATGCGCCAGCGCCCCATTGCCTCCCTGGTGGCGGCGCTCAATGCCTTAGGCGCACAGGTGGAAGCCCCCACGGGCGCGCCACCGGTGCGCGTTCGCGCCTGTGGGCTGGAAGGCGGCCACGCCAGCCTGCCCGGCCATATCAGCAGCCAATTCGTCAGCGCCATCCTCATGGCCGCGCCCTATGCCCGCACCCCCGTGGCCCTCACCGTGACCAGTGCGCTGAATTCCCGCCCTTATGTGGACCTCACCCTTGCCATGATGGGCGACTTCGGCATCCGCCCCGCCGAGCCCCAGCCGCAGACCTTCCGCATTCCCCAGGGCGTTTACCGCACCCCCGGCGTGTACGCCATTGAGCCCGACCTCTCCGCCGCGTCGTACTTTTTCGCCCTGCCCGCCTTCATTGGCGAAACGGTGGAAGTCGCGGGCGTGCGCCGCAACAGCCGCCAGGGCGACATTGCCTTCCTGGACGTGCTGGAACGCATGGGCTGCCGCACCGACGAAACGCCCCAGGGCATGGCGGTGACCTGCCCGCCCGCACTGCGGGGCATCGATGTGGATATGCGCCACATTCCCGACACCGCCCAGACCTTAGCCGTGCTTGCGCCGCTGGCTTCCGGCCCCACCACCATCCGCGGCATTGCCTCGGCGCGCCACAAGGAAACCGACCGCATTCACGCCGTCTGCACCGAACTGGCGCGGCTGGGCGTGCGGGTGGAAGAACACCCCGACGGGATGACCATTTACCCCGCCGAAGCCCTGCGCCCTGCCCTGGTGCAGACCTACGACGACCACCGCATGGCGATGGCTTTTGCCCTGCTGGCTCTGCGGCACCCCGGCGTGCGCATTGCCAACCCCGAATGCGTTTCCAAGACCTTTCCCGATTATTTCGAAGTGCTGGAAAGCGTCACCGGGCGGCGGTTGACGTAAAAGATAGGCCGCGGATGACGCGGATAAGAACGGATGCACACGGATTTTTGGAGCGCCAAGCAACCAGGTAACCAATCCACCAGGCAACCACCATGCACCTTTATCTCCTCGGCTACCCCCTGGGGCACAGCCTTTCGCCCCGCATTCACAACGCCGCGCTGCAGGCGGTGGGCCTTACCGACTGGCACTACGACCTGCTGCCCGTGCCGCCTGCCGACCTCGTCGCGGCCATGCAGCGCCTGCGGCAGCCCGACTGCGCCGGAGGCAATGTCACCATCCCCCACAAGCAGGCCGTCATGTCCTACCTTGATGCCCTCACCCCCGCCGCCGCAGCCATTGGCGCGGTCAACACCATTTTCGTGCGCGCGGGGCAGCGCTGGGGCGACAACACCGACGCCGCGGGCTTCTGGGAAGCCCTGCAGCAAGTCTTTGGCGCGCTCTCGCCGCGGGAAGCGGTGGTGCTGGGCGCGGGGGGCGCGTCCCGCGCTGCGGGTTATGCCCTCGCTACCCGCGGCTGGGCGCTGACCTTTGTCGCCCGCCGCCTGCCCCAGGCCAAAGCCCTCGCCCAGGCAGCTCGCGGCTGGGGCAGCCCTGTTGCCCGCGCCGTGCCGTGGGATGCCCTCGCGGCGGCTTCCTGGCGGCCTGCCGACGATGCCCTGGTGGTCAACTGCACGCCGGTGGGTATGGCGCCCCACCCCGAAGGCGACCCCTGGCCGGAAATCCTGCCCCTGCCGCCCCGCGGCGCGGTGTATGACATGGTATACAACCCCCGCCCCACCCGGCTGGTGCAGCGCGCCCGCGTAGCCGGCCTTCCCGCTGCTGATGGTCTGGGTATGTTGGTCGCTCAGGCCGCCTTAGCCTTCACTCGCTGGACAGGCCGCCCCGCTCCCCACGAAGTGATGTGGCAGGCGGTGCGGTGACAGCCTTACCTCGCTGTTCAGCCTTTGGAAAACCGCCCGCGGATGAACACGGATAACGGCGGATAGGCACGGATTTAGGGCACCAAGGGAGCAAAGAGCGCAAAGCGTTGCTGCGGACGCCACGAATTGACGAGGTAACGCTTCACGAATTACTTTGTTTCGGTGTTTTCTGTGCCTTCTCTGTGCTTTCTGTGTTTCCTGTCTGCGTAATCCGTAGCGCCTCTTTAGGGCTGAACAGTTACGCCACCGCAACCGTTCCGTAGATTTTGAGTGCCCCTCTCACTGCAAGGAGGCTTCATGTTCCTCACCCGCCTTCACTACCTCACCGCCGGGGAATCCCACGGCCCAGCGCTGACCGCCATTCTCGAAGGGCTGCCCGCCGGCCTGACGCTTTCCGCCGAAATCATCGATTGCGAACTGGCGCGCCGCCAGCGCGGGGCGGGCAGCGGCCCCCGCATGAAACTGGAACGCGACCACGCCGAAATTTTGGGCGGTGTGATGGCCGGAAAAACCATCGGCGCGCCCTTGGCCCTGCGGATTGCCAACCTCAACCACGCCCGCTGGCGCGGCGAGGCCATCCCCCCGATGACCACACCCCGCCCGGGGCATGTGGACCTGGCCGCGGCGGTCAAATACGGCTACCGCGACCTGCGACCGGGGCTGGAACGCGCCTCGGCGCGGGAAACCGCAGCCCGGGTCGCCATCGGTGCGGTGTGCAAGCACCTGCTGGCGCAGTTTGGCATCCAAGTGGGCGGCTATGTGGTCGCCATCGGCGAGGTGCAGGCCGATGTCGGTGCGATTCCCCTGGAAAACCGCTTCGCGCGCGCCGAAAGCAACGACCTGCGCTGCCCCGACCCCGCCGCGGCAGAGGCCATGCGGCGCGCCATCGAAGAAACCATCCGCGCCCGCGACACCTTGGGCGGCGTCATCGAAGTCGCCGCGTCAGGGATGCCGCCCGGGCTGGGTTCCCACGTGCATTGGGAACGCCGTCTTGATGCCCGCCTGGGCGCAGCGGTGCTCAGCGTGCCCGCCATCAAGGGCGTGGAAATCGGCCCGGCCTTTGCCAACGCCACCCGCCGCGGCACCGCGGTGCACGACCCCATCCGCCTGGCCCCCGATGGCAGCCTGACCCGCCCCACCAACCGCGCCGGCGGCCTGGAAGGCGGCATCACCACCGGCCAGCCCGTGCTGCTGCGGGCGGCCATGAAGCCCATCGCCACCACCCTTACCC
>JALVOR010000297.1 GCA_027026295.1 Anaerolineales bacterium
CCGGCGGTGGTTTTGGGCGACGCCGACCGCCTGAAACAGGTTTTCATCAACCTCGCCAGCAACGCCGTCAAATATACCCCCAAAGGCGGCGAAGTCGTGCTCTCGCTGGAAACCGAACCGCGGTGGACTGTATGCCGGGTGCAAGATAACGGCCCGGGCATTCCGTCGGAAGATTTGCCGCACGTCTTCGAGCGGTTTTACCGCGCCGACAAAGCCCGCAGCCGCGGCAAGGGCTTCGGCCTGGGGCTTTCCATCGCTTACTGGATTGTGAAACACCACGGGGGGAAAATCAAAGCGGCTTCCGAAACGGGCAAAGGCACCACGTTTACGGTGCGTTTGCCACGCCTGCCGGAAGCCGCCGACGAGGAAACGGACGCCATTTAGACTCTATCCGAAAAATATCGTGGTGATGTCATTGCGAGCCCCTCTCGCTGCGCTCGGCGCAGGCTCCGGGGCGAAGCAATCCCCCTTTTTATTGGTCAGGAGACTGCTTCGGGGGCTTCGTCATTGCTCAGCCCGCCTCGCAGCGACACATCTGCAAAGAATTTTCGGATAGGTTCTTAGTGCATTTTCAGTCAACTTTTTAGCCGCGCGAGGGAACAGGCCGCGGACAACGCGAAACCGTCAGGTCAGCAAATCCTTCAACTTGTCCAGAAAACTGCGTTCCTGCGGTTTGACCTCGGTGCCCAGGCTTTCGGCAAGTCCGGTGAACAGTTCGCGCTGGCGACCATCGAGACGGGTCGGAATTTCCACATTGATTATCACAATTTGATCGCCGCGGCCATTGCGCTGCAAGCGAGGTACGCCCTTGCCGCGCAAGCGGAAGGTCTGCCCCGGCTGGGTTCCCGCGGGGATGCGCAAAGTATCTTCACCATCCACCGTGGGGATTTTCACCTCTGCCCCCAGCGCCGCCTGGGCAACGTTGATGTTGAGATGCAAGATGATGTCATCGCCCTTGCGCTGGAAAAAGCGATGGGGCTTGACCTTGATCTTGATGTAAAGATCGCCGGGCGGGCCGCCGTTTTCGCCCGCTTCGCCCTCACCTGCGAGGCGAATCTGGGTACCGGTATCCACCCCCGCGGGCACCTGCACCACCTTGCGCACCGTGCGGCGCTCGATGCCGCGCCCGCCGCACGCCGGACAGGGTTGGCCAACCACCTGGCCGCGCCCGCCGCACGTCGGGCAGATGGTTTCCTGCACCATCGTGCCAAAGAAAGTGGAACGCGTTTGCCGCACCCGTCCCGAACCGTGGCAGGTGGGGCAGGTTTGCGGTCGGGTACCGGGGGCAGCGCCAGTACCTCCACAGGTATGGCAGGTTTCCCGACGGCTGAAACTGATTTCTTTTTCCGCGCCGAAAACGGCTTCCTCAAACTCCAAAGTGAGGCCGACCTGCAGATCGCGGCCCCGGCGGGGGCGCGGGCGGTCGCTCTGCCCCCAGGCGCGGCCAAAGCCGCCGAAGCCGAAAATTTCCTCGAACAGGTCGGCGATGTCGCCCATGCCAAAGTCGGGTACGCCGCCGCCAAAGCCGCCGCTGCCGCGCACACCAGCGTGCCCAAAACGGTCGTACGCGGCGCGCTTCTGCGGGTCGGAAAGCACAGCGTAGGCTTCGTTGATCTCTTTAAAGCGCTCCTCTGCGCCCGGCTCGCTGCTCACATCGGGGTGATATTTGCGCGCCAGGCGGCGGAAGGCCGCCTTGATCTCGTCCTGGCTGGCGTTGCGGGAAATGCCCAGAATGTCGTAATAGTCTCGTGGCATGGTTGGTGTTCCGTGCGGGGGTTAGGAAAGGGATGCCAGATGCCCAGTGCCAAGTGCCCTGTGCTGGGGGTTACGCTGGCGTCACGCCCAGCGCGCGCAGGGCATCGTTCACCGCCTGGGTGCGTTCCTTCAGCAATTCGACGGGCGCTTCTTCGTCGGCCAGAGCCCCGCGCAGCGCACCGATGGCCTGCACCACGTCGTCACGGGCTTCGGCGGGAATCTTGTCGCCCAGTTCGTGCAATGCCTTTTCCGCGCCGTAAGCCGTCTGCTCGGCCTGGTTGCGGGCTTCGATGCGTTCCCGCCGCGCCCGGTCTTCGGCAGCAAATTTCTCGGCCTCTTCCTGCATCTGCCGAATTTCGTCTTCGCTCAGCCCCGAAGAAGCCGTGATGGTGATGTGCTGGCTGCGCCCGGTGGCCTGATCTTTGGCTGTCACCTTGAGAATGCCGTTGGCATCGATGTCGAAGGTGACTTCAATTTTCGGCTCGCCGCGCGGCGCAGGCGGGATGCCATCGAGGATGAAACGGCCCAACGATTTGTTGTCCTTCGCCAGGGGCCGCTCACCCTGCACCACATGGATTTCCACCTGGGTCTGGTTGTCGCTTGCCGTGGAGAAAACCTGACTCTGGCGGGTGGGAATGGTGGTGTTGCGGGGAATCACCGGCGTGGCAATGCCGCCGAGGGTTTCAATGGAAAGCGTCAGGGGAGCAACGTCCAGCAGAAGCAGGTCGGTTACCTCGCCGCCGAGCACACCCGCCTGAATGGCTGCGCCCAACGCCACCACCTCATCGGGGTTGACGCCCTTGTGGGGTTCCTTGCCAAAAAATTTGGCGACGGCTTCCTGCACTGCGGGCATGCGGGTCATGCCGCCCACCAGCACCACCTCGTCGACGCGGTCGTTGGTGAGGCCGGCATCCTTGAGCGCTTCGCGCATGGGCTCCAGAGTGCGCTCGATGAGGTGACCGGTAAGTTGTTCCAGTTTGGCGCGGGTCAGGGTTATGCTCAGGTGCTTGGGGCCGTCGGGGGTCAGGGTGATGTAAGGCAGGTTGATTTCGGTCTGCAACATGCTGGAAAGTTCTTTCTTTGCCTTCTCGGCGGCATCTTTCAGGCGCTGGATGGCACTGCGGTCTTGCCGCAGGTCAACACCCTCGGCTTCCATGAATTCCTGGACGAGGTAATCCATGATGGCCTGGTCGAAGTCATCGCCGCCGAGGAAGGTATCGCCGCGGGTAGCAAGCACCTGGAACACGCCTTCGCCGACTTCCAGAATGGAAATATCAAAGGTGCCGCCGCCAAGGTCGTAAACGGCAATGGTCTCGTTTTGCTTGCGGTCGAGGCCGTAAGCCAGCGCCGAAGCAGTCGGCTCGTTGATGATACGCAGCACTTCCAGCCCGGCAATGCGCCCGGCGTCTTTGGTGGCATTGCGCTGGGCATCGTTGAAGTAAGCGGGCACGGTGATGACCGCCTGCGTGACCGGTTCGCCGAGAAAGGCTTCGGCATCGGCCTTGATTTTCTGCAAGATCATCGCCGAAATTTCCGGCGGGGCGTATTCCTTGCCGCCCATCAGCACGCGCACATCGCCGTTGGGCGCGGCGGTCACTTTGTAGGGCACCCGCTTGCGGGCAGCCTGCACTTCGGAGTCATCG
>JALVOR010000298.1 GCA_027026295.1 Anaerolineales bacterium
AACCAGTCCCGCGCCCCTCCGCCCGGTCGGCGGGCATGTCGGCGGGCGGCCTCCGCCTGCTCGAATTCGGGGAGCACATCGGCCAGCCGTTGCGCCGCCCAGCGCAGCCAACGCCGCTGCAATGCCGGGTGCGCCTGCAAAAAAGCCGCACGGCGAAACGCGACGTAGCCCTCTCCCTCGACGGCAACCACGGCGGGCAAACCGCGGGCGGCTTCGGCGGCAAGGAAATCCTCGTCCTCAGCAGCAGCCTCTGCCAACCGCAGCAGCGCCGCGTCCACCGCAGGCTGCTCGGCGCGCAAGCGGGGCAGCAAATCCAGCCGCACCCGATTGCGGAAGAACGCCCGTTGCCAGTTGGAAGCATCCCAACGCAAAGGCAAACCCCGCCCGCGGGCATAAGTCACGGTTTCGGCGCGGCGCAGAGATAGCAAGGGGCGCACGAGCGGGATGGTTGCGTCCCATTCGGGGAAAACCCGCCGCGGGCGCAAACCGCCCAGGCCGCTCAGGCCACTGCCGCGCAGAATGTGCATCAGCACGGTTTCCGCCTGGTCGTCGGCGGTGTGCCCCGTGGCAACCGCGGCAGCATCGTGCTGCCGCGCAGCCGAAAAGAGAAACCGGTAGCGGGCTTCCCGCGCGGCGGCTTCCAGCGGCAATTTGCGCTCAACGGCCAATGCAGCGACGTCGCTGCCTTCCCGCACCCACGGCACGCCCAGCGCCTCAGCAGCGCGGCGGGCTGCCGCTTCGTCGGCGTCGGCTGCGGGGCGCAAACCGTGGTGATAGTGGGCGGCAATCACCGCGTAACCCAACCGGTGCAAAACGTCCAGCAAAGTCAGGCTATCCGGTCCGCCGGAAACGCCCACCACCACCCGCTCACCTGCGGACAGGCCACACACTTCGCGGGCAAACGCCGCCACTCGCGCCAACAAGGCTTCTTCCTGCATGGCAAGATTATATCAGCCCTCGGCCTGCATCCTGCATCGTAACTGTGCAGCCATGGGAAAACAGACCGCGGATGAACGCGGATAATTACGGATGCGCACGGATTTTAGAGTGCCAAGACGATGCCAAGGTCGCCAAGCAGGGCGGGACGGCGTCCCGCCCTGCAACAACACCCTCGTTCTCAAGTGCCCTTCTGTGTTTTCTGCATTTTCTCTGTGTCTTCTGTGGTTTCTCCTCGTAATCCATAGTTTCTCTTTGGGGCCGACCAGTTACGCATCTTGCGACCTTGTAAAAGCCCTCAACGTGCGTTATAATCCCCCTCGCTATCGGGGCGTGGCTCAGCCCGGCAGAGCGCACGGTTCGGGTCCGTGAGGTCGGCGGTTCAAATCCGCCCGCCCCGACAGTCTTCCTTCAGCAGGCACCGCCTGTAACGCCCACGGTTCCCCGTGGGCGTTGGTCTATCTTCCCCCCTCGGAGGCTCCCTTGCCTGACGATATCTTCCAGACCACCCTTGCCAACGGCCTCACTGTCTTCCTCAAGGAAATCCACACCGCCCCCATCATCAGCCACTGGGTGTGGTACCGCGTCGGCTCACGGGATGAAATCCCCGGCATCACTGGCGTTTCCCACTGGGTCGAACACATGCAGTTCAAAGGCACGCCCAAATTCCCCGCTGGCGTGTTAGACAAAGCCATCTCCCGCACCGGCGGCACGTGGAACGCCTTTACCTACCTGGACTGGACAACGTTCTTCGAAACCCTCCCCGCCGACCAGGTGCAACTTGCCCTCGACCTGGAAAGCGACCGCATGGTCAACAGCCGCTTCGCCGCCGACGAAGTGGCTTCCGAGCGCACCGTGGTGATTTCCGAGCGACAGGGCAACGAAAACGAACCTTCCTTCCTACTGGCCGAAGAGGTGCAGGCCGCGGCCTTTCGGGTGCATTCCTACCACCACGAGGTCATCGGCGACATGGCCGACCTGGAAACCATGACCCGCGACGACCTCTACCGCCACTACCGCACCTACTACGTCCCCAACAACGCAGTGCTGGCCATCGCGGGCGACTTCCAGACCAAAGCCATGCTACAGCAGGTGCAGGAAGCCTACGGCAGCACCCCCGCAGGGGAAACCCCGCCCCGCCGCGCCCGTCCGGAACCGCCCCAGCGCGGCGAGCGCCGCGTGACGGTGGAAGGTCCCGGCGAAACTGTCTTCCTGCAGGTGGCTTACCACGTCCCCAACGCCTTGCACCCCGATTTCTTCCCGCTGCTGGCGCTGGATAGCCTCTTGAGTGGCCCCACCAACCTCAACCTCTTCGGCGGCGGACTGACCAACAAAACCTCGCGCCTCTACCGCGCCTTAGTGGATAAAGAGCACACCGTCAACATCGGCGGCACACTGCACCCCACCATTGACCCGTACCTTTACACCCTGCACGCCATCATCCACCCCAAACGCACCGCCGAAGAAGCCCTGCAGGCCCTGGATGGCGAAATCGCCCGCCTGCAAGACGCCCCGCCCGCACCCGAAGAACTGCAACGCGCCCTCAAACAGGCACGCGCCCTCTTTGCCTACGGCAGCGAAAGCATCTCCAACCAGGCATTTTGGCTGGGCTACAGCGCGATGTTTGCCAGCACCGACTGGTACACTAACTTCATCGCCCAACTGGCCGCCGTCACCCCCGACGACGTCCAGCGCGTCGCCCAAACCTACCTGCGCCCGCAAAACCGCACCGTGGGCGTGTACCTCCCCCAAACCAGATAGCCAACTCACCAAGCAACCAAGAGACCAACCATGACCATTCCCGGCCCCCAAGACATCACCCGCACCACCTTCGAAAACGGCATTACCGTGCTGGCGCTGCCCAACTTCGACAGCCAGTCGGTGGTGATGAGCGGCTTCCTGCAAGTGGGCAGCCTCTACGACCCCGACGACCTGCTTGGCATCGCCCAATTCACCGCCGCCATGCTGCTGCGCGGCACCGCCCGCCGTACCTTCGACGCCATCTACGACCTGCTGGAAGCCAACGGCGCGCGGCTCGCTTTCCGCGGCCACGCCCACACCACCGGCTTCAACGGCAAAGCCCTTGCCGAAGACCTGCCCCTGCTGCTCAACCTGCTGGCCGAGGCCCTGCAACAGCCCGCCTTCCCAACAGACGAAATGGAAAAACTGCGCGCCCAGTGGCTGACTTCCCTCGCCCTGCGCGCTCAAAACACCGCCGAAATGGCCGAACTCGCCTTCGACCGGCTGGTTTACCGCAACCACCCTTACAGCCGCCCCGACGACGGCGAGCCGGAAACCATCCAGCACCTGACGCGGGAAGCCATCGCCGCGTTCCACCAGAAGCACTACGGGCCGCAAGGCATGGTGGTTGCCATCGCGGGCGCGGTTGACCCGCAGGAAGCCGTGGCAGCCGTGGCCGAGGCGTTGGGCGCATGGCAAAACCCCGCCCAGCCCCAGCC
>JALVOR010000299.1 GCA_027026295.1 Anaerolineales bacterium
GCGCTGGACAGTGGTGGCGCGGGTGTAGGGGCGCTTGTCCAGGCCGAGGAAGACGTCCTTGAACTGCACCATGCCGGCGTTGGTGAAGAGCAGGGTCTGGTCGCCGCCGGGCACGAGCGAAGAGGAAGGCACGATGGTGTGCCCCTTGGATTCAAAGAATTTGAGGAAGGCGTCGCGAACTTCGGCGCCGGTCATCTTTTCGGGCATAATGAAACCTCGCGGGGAAGAATTGGGGCAATTATACCAAAGGCGCCATTGGCCTTTTACCGAAGGCGCGTACAAACGTCGTTGTAACCATTCAGTCTTTAGGAAAATAGCCCACGGATGAGCGCGGATAATTATGGATAGACGCGGATTTTTGAACGCTAAAGCAAAACCCACGGCGCCAAGCAGGGCGGGACGCCATTCCGCCCCACAACAACGCCTTTGTAGCGCGCTTTGGAAGGCAAAGTGGGGTTTCCCTTCACCAACAGCGTTGGCGTGCCCCTTTCAGCGGCTTACGCGTTGGCTTGATGCAACAACGGCTCCCCCCGCAGCCCGGCCAGCAGGTTGGCGATGGCGACTTCGGCCATGCGACGGCGGGTGGTGTGCGTGGCCGAACCAATGTGGGGCGTGATCAAACAATTGGGCAGGCGGTAAAGGATGTGGTCAGGGGGCAAGGGTTCAGGGTCGGTCACATCCAACGCCGCGCCAGCAATCCAGCCTTCTTGCAACGCCTGCACAAGGGCGTCGGTTTCCACCACCGGGCCGCGCGCCATGTTGACAAGGTAGGCGGCAGGCTTCATGCGCCGCAGGGCGTCGGTGTTCACCACGCCGCGGGTTTCGGCGGTGAGCGGTGTGTGCAGGCACAGGAAATCGCTTTCCGCGAGCAGAACTTCCCAGGGCACGCGCCGCGCGCCTAAGGCGGTTTCGGCCTCCGGCCTGGCGCTGCGGGAAGTGTAAAGAATACGCATTCCAAAAGCATGGCCGCGCCGCGCCACCGCCTGCCCTATTTTCCCCATGCCGAAAATACCCAGCGTGCTGCCGTGCAGTTCTGCCCCCAGCCACTGGTCGGGACGCCACAGTCCCCAGCGTCCCGCGCGGGCGTCTTCCGCCGCGGCGGGAATGCCGCGGGCAATGCTCAGCAGCAGGGCAAGGGTCAAATCGGCGACGGCTTCGGTCAGCACCCCCGGCGTGTGCCCCACGGGAATGCCGCGGCGGCTGCAGGCTTCCAGGTCAATGTTATCCACACCCACCGCAAGGTTGGAAACCACCTTCAGGCGCGGCATCTGCGCCAGCAGGGCATCATCCACCCGGTCAATCAGCCAGGTGAACAGCCCCTCGGCCTCGGCAAAATACGGCTGCAGGCTGGCATCCACCCCGGCCACACCTTCGGGGCCAACCACCAGCCGCACCCGCTCCTGCAAGGGGGCAATCCAGTCTCCAGGCATGGGATGCGTCAAAATCACAAGCGGCTTCATCCTGTCCTCCTCAAACGAGAAAAGCGCCAACACGCGCACTTCAGAACAAGGCAACATGACACAGGAACACCTGACACAAAAATTGTACCGCGCCCCCGTAACGGAGGTATAATCACTCCTGCGCCAGGGCTGCCCTGCCGCCATTCCAAACAGCACGCCCCTACCTGCCATGCACATTGGTTTCATTTCCACCCGCTTCGCGGGCACCGATGGCGTTTCCCTGGAAACCACCAAATGGCGCACCATTCTGGAGCGTCTGGGGCACACCACTTACTTCTGCGCCGGGGAGTTGGACGAAGACCACCTCCCCGGCATGCGCGTGCCCGAAATGCACTTCCAACACCCGGAAGTCCGCGCCCTGCACGACCAGGCTTTCAGCCACGCCCCCCTGCATGCCGATTTTCACGACCGCCTGGAAACCCTCGCCGATGCCATCCTTGCCGCCCTCTACCGCTTCGTCGAGACCTTCCGCATCGACCTGCTTGTCACCGAAAACGCCCTCACTATCCCGATGAACCTGCCACTGGGCGTAGCGTTGCAACGGCTGATTGCCAAGACACACATACCCACTTGGGCACACCATCACGATTTCTATTGGGAACGGGAACGCTTCCGAGACAATCACGTCAGCGACATCCTCGACGCGGCCTTCCCGCCGGCGTTGCCGGAAGTGCGCCATATCGTCATCAATCACCCTGCCCAGCGCGCCCTGCGGACCCGCCGCGGGCTGGAAAGCACGGTGATTCCCAACATTTTCGACTTCAACCACGCCGCTATGGGCATCACCGACGCCAACCGCGACCTGCGCAACCATCTCGGCCTGAGCAACGACAATCTGCTGATTCTACAACCCACGCGGGTGGTGCCGCGCAAAGGCATCGAACACGCCATCGCGCTGGTGCGGGAACTGCGCCGCCGCAAACACCACCTGTCAGGCAAAGAGCCGGTGCTGGTCATCAGCCACTACGCCGGCGACGAAGGTATGGACTACCTGCAACACCTGCAAACGCTGGCACGCCGCTGGGATGTGCCTTTTTATTACACGCCTAACTACTTCCACCTCCACCCACATCGCGACCGCAACGGCAACAAAACCTACAGCCTGTGGGACGCCTATGTCCACGCTGATTTCGTCACCTACCCCAGCCTTTACGAAGGCTTTGGCAACGCCCTGCTGGAAGCCATCTATTTCCGCCTACCCACGCTGGTAAACCGCTACAGCGTGTACGTGGAAGACATCGCCCCGTTGGGATTCGATCTGGTGGAAATCAACAACGAAATCACCAGCAAAACCGTGGACGCGGCAATCGAAGCGATTTGCGACCCGGTGCGTCGCCGCCGCATGGTAGAGCACAACTACCAATTGGCACGCGAACACTTCTCCTACGAAGCGGTGCTGCCTGTTTTCGAGCGCTTGCTCAGCACACCAGCGCCTTGATGACAAAATCTCCCTATGGCGATTGCATCTAAATTGGCTGATTTATCCTCAAATCTTGTCCTTTACTAACAATTTCGGGGCACAAAGCGCTCGTCTTGTCAAAAACAAACCATGGATCGCCGATTAGAAATGCCATATATTCCCTCCATACAGGAATCTGCCTTGGGCAATGACCGGATGCGATCAAAAAGCGTTAGGAGATATCTCCAAAGGGAAATGTCGTGCCCTCAAAATGGCTTTGTTTATGGTCCGCACTGGTATTTGGACTTTAGACAACGTGAGGCGAACGCCAACCCTTGCGGGGCAGGCTGAGCACCTTACCAAATCCATAAACGGGCCGATTTCGGGCTTCAGGAAGTGGCCTGAGCGCCCTTTTTGAGCACTTCGTGCCGCTTCCTGGGAGGCAAACGCGTGCCCTTTGAACGCCCTGGCGACTTTCCTCGGGGTTTGGGAGGTTTGGCCGGTGTCCCAAAGGTGCGAAGAAGTCGCCTGAAG